>JBGTDF010000357.1:0-5794 GCA_041748455.1 Planktosalinus sp. | reverse complement strand
GGCCACATCACAAAAAGATTGGTCTTCTCCCAGATCAACAGTTATACTGTTTTCTATAGATACGGTAACGGTATCTTCTAACACGACTACATCACCATTACACCCATTGGTGTAGGTTACCCTTGCGGTATAGGTTTCTGTGCCGTCAGGGGAAACAGTGATTGTAGGGTCAGAGGAGATAAAATTGCCATCGCTGTCCAGCCACTCAAAAACATAGGTTGGAATTCCTTGCGGGGCAAATTGCCATGCTTCGTTGGTTGCGGTCCAGGGGGAGTCTGATGTGTTTCTGCCCGGTGGTACATAAGCAACAGTACCTGCATTGTTTTGAATACCAAGTGCAGCGTTACCGCTATTCCAGGATGGACAAACCGGCTTATCCTGCATATAGATTTCAATCACATTGGAGAATTCATAAAATACCGCCATATGGGTAGCAAGTAAACTATTACAGGCACCGGAAAACATGGGTACTTCATAATAAGAAACCACTAGCACACGATTAGGGAATTCCCCTAAAACTTCATAGCCTATTTCTTCAGTAGCAGATGCTGAAGGATCGATATCGTGAACCGGTGTAAATATATTAGCCTCAGCTAAAGTGGGGTTTGAATTATTAGGTAAGTTTTCACTAAAACTCCAACCATTGGTAGTATCCCCGGGATCCACATCAAACCGAAGAACACCATTGGAACCCACTTGAAATTGGGTTTCTAAATTCCCAAAAAAACAAAAATCAAATGGTAAATTATCTACCGCTGACCATGCGTCATCTTGATTAGGATTTAACTGATTTGCCAGTCCGTTAAAGGCAAATGGAGGGTTGTAAGGGATGGAAGAAACGGTATACTGCTCACTCACTGTTTCAAATATCTCTAAAAATGTTGCTGTGATTTCTGTAGAAGATCCTGCGTCACAAGCAATTACCTGATCATCACCTGCGTCGACAAATAGACTTCCCGGACCCTGTGCATATGTCAGCATTGAGCTGCAAATAGTCAAAATAAACACTAAAGATTTTAATGTAACCGGTAGTCTTGTTATACTGCTTTTTAATCGAAAGTTAGTTGCTAACGTAAAAAAGCTGGGTAGTTGTTTTTTCATAATTATTGGCTGTTTGTAGAACTATCCCGCAAAGTAGGAAAAATAATTAGATTAACAAAAACTTAACACTTGTTAAAATGTGGGAAAGTTCGTCTATAGAATTGCAATTACATTGATTTTAAAGTTGTTATTTGAGAAAGCGGAAAAATGTTAAATTTTAATGTGTTTTACATATAAATTAACAGTTTAAACAATATTTGTTGTTTACTGCTAAAATACTATTGTTTAACTTTGCCTTTCAAAACAACCTATGCTCGAAAAACTGGAAATAGAATATGAGAAAGCCATTCTCATCGGTCTTATTACACAAAATCAAGATGAAGAGAAAGCCAGGGAATATCTGGATGAGCTCGAATTTTTAACCTACACTGCGGGTGGGGAAGTGGTAAAACGCTTTATCCAAAAAATGCAGAAACCCAACCCTAAAACCTTCATTGGTACCGGAAAACTGGACGAAGTGCGGGCCTATGTGGAAGCTAATGATATAGGTACAGTAATTTTTGACGATGAACTCTCGCCGGCGCAACAAAAAAATATTGAGAAAATACTGAACTGTAAAATTATCGACCGCACCAATTTAATTCTCGATATTTTTGCTCAACGTGCACAAACCAGCTATGCAAGCACCCAAGTGGAACTGGCACAGTATGAATACCTTTTACCCAGACTTGCCGGTATGTGGACGCATTTAGAACGTCAACGTGGGGGTATCGGGATGCGCGGACCCGGTGAAACAGAAATTGAGACAGACAGACGTATCGTGCGTGATCGAATTTCCTTATTAAAGGAAAAACTAAAAACTATCGACAAACAAATGGCCATTCAACGCGGTAATCGCGGCGCACTGGTGCGTGTGGCACTGGTGGGGTATACGAATGTTGGGAAATCCACCTTGATGAATGTAATCAGTAAGTCTGAAGTGTTTGCCGAAAATAAGTTGTTTGCAACCCTGGATACAACAGTAAGAAAAGTGGTTATAGGAAACCTCCCTTTTCTTTTAACAGATACCGTAGGGTTTATTAGAAAGTTGCCCACCCAACTGGTGGAATCTTTTAAAAGTACACTTGATGAAGTGCGCGAAGCAGACCTCCTTTTACATGTGGTGGATATATCACATCCTAATTTTGAAGACCATATTGCCTCTGTGCATCAAACACTTGACGAAATAGGCGGTAAAGACAAACCCATGCTTATGGTGTTCAATAAAATTGACGCTTACAAACCGGAACCTATGGATGAAGACGATCTGGTTACAGAAAAAACCAGTGCTCATAACACTTTGGAAGACTGGAAAAATACATGGATGAGCAAAGTAAACGGCGAAGCGGTTTTTATCTCTGCTACTGAAAAAGAAAACCTGGTCCAGTTTCGGGAAAAAGTATACGAATGGGTAAGACAAATTCACGTAAAACGTTTTCCTTACAATAATTTCTTATATCCTGACTTTTCAGAGGAAATGTAATTACATCTTCTTTTTACTTTGGAAAACAAAGGGAATTTTATTGCTCAAATAACCAGTGTTGCCAAGGAATCCTGCTTAAAATAAGCACTAAGGAAATGGTATAGAATATGGCCAGCATTTTGAATTTTCCTTTAGAAGTCAGCTGTTTTTTATGTTTGGAATAGCCAATGGTTATAAATATGACCGCCAGGAGCATTACCAGTGGATGTTCCACGGCAAATAACCTAAGCTCTGAAGTTCCCATTATATCCCCCATAGTAAGGTCTGGGTTTCTGAAAGACCCAAAGCCAAGGGTGGGATGTACAAAATACAATAAAAACCCAAGCAAAACCTGAATGTGTGTCACTATTAATCCAAAAAGCGAAATCCTAAAGTCTTTTGCGCCAAAGGGCTTATTGGAGAAATACTTTATCAATGCATTAAAGGTTGCCATTATGAGTACTAATAGAACAAGATATGCCCAATAGCCGTGAACTATGTCTATTATTAAGTGTAATTCCATTGTGTTTAGTTTAGTTGAAAACAAATATAAAGTTTATTTTAAGAAAAAACCACCTCTCGTTACCAAGAAGTGGTTTTAAAATTAACACTGTAAATTAAACTTAAAAATCATAACGCACACTGGCGTTCCAGGTTCTGCCATTACCGTAGAATACCCCAAAGGAATCTGCTTGGTTTAAATAGATATCATTTGCAAGGTTATATACATTACCTCTTATGGTCATATTTTGACCTCCAAAAGTAAACTTATAAGTCACCCCTGCATCTAATAAAGTATAGGCCGGTAATCTCCTCGCCTGATAAGTTTCTCCTGCAAGGGAAGCTGCTATAACGCTTCCTGCATTTACGAATCCATATAAGTCTGTGAAAATGTTATAATCTGAATCGATGGAGAATCCTTGAAAGATTTCATATTTAAAACCAAATCCAAACGAAGTTTGTGGGGCATTTCCAATTTTGGTTCCTGTTAAATCCACTTCTAATGTCGCAAGGGATTCATTAGTGTCAGCATCCCTGATCTCATAGGGTGTTGTCCCGTCATATTTCCAATTCCCGATACTACCGAATGCCCGCATCATAAATACATTGGAATATCTGTATCTCGCTTCAAATTCAGCACCTATATGTACCTGTGTGAGATCTGTATATCTTTCATTACGATCTTTGGATGCAATAGATCCTTCTGTGGCATCGGGATCTCCACTTATAAATCTTGAAAAGAACCTGTTGCCCCAGGTAGTATGATAGGCATTAACATCAATACTTAAATTGCTGTTTTTAAATCTGTATCCAGCCTCAAAACCGGTTATTTCTTCATTTTCCACTTCATTATCTCCTGATAAGATATTATTTGAATTTCTTATATCAGAAAAGATATTGTCTAAAAAGGGTTGTCTGGAATAGTGACCTGCATTGGTAAATATGGTACTGTTTTCTGTAAAAGAATACCCCATACCACCTTTTATGTTATACCCGAATTTATTTTCCTTGTCTGATTTTCCTAATCCGTTTACGCCATTATTTTCCCTACCTATTGCCCTTCCGGTTCTCTGGTAACTTTGAGTGGATACAGCACCTTGAACAAATGCAGAAAAATTATTCAATGCAAACTCTGCTTGACCAAATCCTCCTATATAGTTTATATTCTCAGAATAGTCATAGGTAATACGTTGGCCCTCATCTGCAAAATTAAATAATGCCGCCCACGGATTTGCCTCAAATGTTTCCGTAATTAAATAGTCTGAAGGTCTTCCTTCCCCTTGAAGATTAAATCCGGTATTATCCAATATACCGTTTAATCCCAGAAAATCATTCATTTGTTGCCAGTGGTCCCCTTTATATAGCCTGGTATCTGCCCCAACATTAAATGACCAGTTTTCATTTGCCTCAAATTCCAGATTAGTAAGAAACCCATACCAGTTGTGGTTATTTATGGACATTCTGCGAGTTGCTGAATTGCCTAATGTACCATAGCCATTTGCATCAGAATTTGCGATATTATTTGCTTCAAGAGCATCAAAGTCTATTTCGTTGATATCGTTTCTGAATGGATTTATGTTGGAAGAACTGCCTAATGGTCCTGTTCCGCCACCACGGCCCCAGGAGGCATAAAGTACAGAAGAAAGTGCAGTGCTCTCATTGATTGTCCAGTCCCAGTTTAAGTTAGCTACCGGTTTGTGGTAATAATTTCTTCTGAATGTATATCGCTCCCCATCTTTAAAACCGGAGTTGTTGTTGTGCCTAAGCCCAAAATCTTCATAAGCCTGTTCAGATACTGAAAAATTTTGGTCGTGCCATTGTGGTGCGCCTGTAATAAGGAAGTTTATAGTATGGTTTTCATTTGGCACATAGCCTATACCCACAAAATAATTTTGTCCCTGACCTGCGGTTCCGTTAGCCCATTTTCTGTGTCCTTGCCAGTGGTCAAGTAAGAAGGAATATGCCCATTTACCTTTTAAACCGGAATCATAGCTAATAGAGCCTTTAAAGTAACTGTCATTACCTGTCATAAAACGGGCAAAACCACCTTCTTTTCTTCCGGCAGCTTTAGATACAATATTTACGGTACCTCCCACAGAAGAAATAGCCAGTTTTGAAGAACCTAAACCTCTTTGTACCTGAACGGCATTTGCAACATCTGCCATACCAGACCAGTTAGACCAGTACATTCTTCCGTCTTCCATACCATTTATAGGCTGACCGTTTAATAAAAACGCCGTGTTTATCTGATCAAAACCGCGTAAGAACATTTGGGAATCCCCAAAACCTCCTGCTTGATTGGAAACATATACACTAGGTGTATTTTTCATTACTTCCGGGAATTCCACATTTCCCACGGCTTTTGCCTGAATCTCAGCTGCGGTAATAGTAGATACTGCAATTGGGGTCTGACGGTCGGCTGCCAAGTCGATAATCCCGCGGCCTACAATTACAATTTCTTCTAAGGCATCAGCATCTGCTGCAAGAACTACGTTTCCTAAATCAGCAGTACCATTAGTTAAGGAATAGGTCTTAACGGTAGTTATAAATCCTAAATAAGAAACAGAAATAGAACCGGAATTAGCACTTACGTTTAACGTAAAATTTCCGTCAAAATCTGTTGCTGTTCCGTTAGAAGTTCCTACCTGAAGGATATTAGCTCCGGGTAGTGGCTCGTTAAAATCGCCACCAATAATTTTTCCTGTCACGACTCCTTGGGAAAATCCAAGAGAGCAGATAAAAATAAAGGTT
>JBGTDF010000356.1:0-3960 GCA_041748455.1 Planktosalinus sp. | reverse complement strand
AATTTCAATGATTCTGACGTTACTCAAAATGGAAGTAACAACGGCTCAGGTGTTTCTCAAATTGGTAATGACAATGAAAGTTTTGTTAATCAACAAGGTACTTTAAACAGCAGCAGTGTTTTACAGTCCGGAGATGACAACTATTCTGAAGTAGATCAACTTGGAAACTTTAACTTCAGTGATGTTAAACAATTCGGTGATGACAACTATAGTGATGTAAACCAAAGCGGTAATAACAATACTAGTGGTGTTATCCAAACCGGTTTCTTACACAGCAGTGTAGTTAACCAAACTGGAAACTTGAATACCAGTACTGTTAATCAAACAGGAAACAATCATAACAGTGTTGTTAACCAAATTGGAAACAGTAATGCTTCTGTAGTTATACAAAGTAACTAATTCTAAAACCCTGATTACCCTATAGATTAGATTGGGGATTTTAATAAAGTATAAGGGCAATTTTAAATTGCTCTTATACTTATTTATAAAAAAAGCATAAAATAATAGGGATACTTTTTGTAAATTGTACCCTCAATAGCGTTAACAGGCATTATATTTGTATAGTTAATTATAAGCCCAAAAAATAATAAAATGAAAACATTCCATTCATTCTTAATTGTTTGCTTTCTCCTGTTAGGTGTGCAAAATACAATAGCACAAAATTATATAGCAGAAGAAACGCCTGCAGAATCAGACAGTTTTCAAACAAAAGCTACAGCCCTTAATTTTTTATCTTCCCAAAATACACCCGCAAACCAAAACAGGAACCTTGCGGAATCCAGCAGTGTTTTTATAGAACAAATAGGTAATAATAACACCTTAATAGCAAACACAACTTCCCAAACAAGTGATTTGAATTTTTCCCAAAGAGGGGACAGCAACAGTATCTTTTTGGATATATCTGTGGCTAATGATATTCAGCAAGATGTAATGCAACAAGGAAATAGAAACCAGTTTTTTAATATCACCACAAATCCCTTTGGCTCACACAGTGCTGAAGTTATTCAAAACGGAAACAATCAGGATGTTACCATATATGGCAACAATTCCATATCCGATAAAATAAAAATTAACATGCAAGGCGACGACAGGTCTGTCATTGTTAGAAGTTTTAATTAATTTTAGTTATGTTTTTAATTAAAAATACATACAGTAATGTATGCCTTATTTTTTTATGTTGTTTTACAAGTGGTTTTTCGCAAATCTACAATACAGAAGTAGAAGCTAAAATCAATTTGGAAACAAATAATGAGTTTATTGAAATTACAGGATCTGCATTCAATAAAACAGAAATCTCCCAAAGTCTTAGATATGTGCTCTCCGTGATTCGAACAAATCCCGAAAATTCAAACCAATCTAAAAATGACCAGAGTGGAAGAATTGTTTTGGCACCTAATGAAAAGAGTAACCTCTCTACGACGACCATAAATGTGAATAGTGAAGATCGCATTATCCTGCTGTTGCTTATTTATGATACAGATGATAATATACTTGGGAATGACCGGATTGTAATTAATGATACCAAGGAAGCTTCAGAAATAAAAGAAGAATTGCAAGAAACCATGGAAGCTTCAGTTCCTACAGAAGATATGGACGCAACTGCCAGTGATGGTATTGTATTGCGGGGTATTGTTATCGAAGAAACAAAAACAAAACCGGGAAGGGATTTCTACAACTTATTTTACTCCTCCTATTTATCAAACAATATTAATGGGGATAAAGTAGTAACAATTAAGGAAGATTTAGCTTTAGGAACCAATACTAAAATTCAGGTAAAGGTCGAAGATGAGATAGTTATGGAATTTTTCTTACGTCCCCAAAATGAATTTTTAAAGTCTATGTCAGATGCCTCTATACGCAGGGTATATAATCATTTTCAAAGATTGCAACAGGATTCAAAAACCATTAAAAGATTTTAATATTGATGAAAGCACTTATTCCTATTCTATTTTTATTCACAATAGCTGGTTATGGGCAACAACTTACCTATAAACCCATTAATCCGGCTTTTGGAGGGGATACTTTTAATTACCAATGGTTACTTAGTGGTGCCAATGCTCAAAATTCATTCACAGATCCAAATGCAGAAAGCAGGGACTCTCGTGATGGTCTTGGGGCTTTTGCAGAAAATTTAAACCGTCAATTACTTAACCAATTATCCCGTAGTCTCTTTAATACCCAATTAGGGCAAGGGCTACAAGAAGGGACTTTTAATTTTGGATCTTTAGCAATAGAAATTTTTGATTCCCCGGAAGGCCTTGTAATTAATATTTTAGATACCAATACCGGTGAACAAACCCAAATAATTGTCCCCAATTAAAATATATTTCATGAAGTTTGACCTTAAAATTGCAGCATTTATTGCTCTAAGTTTGCTTTTGTCCGGTTGTGGGGCTTATTTTAACCAACCCGTGATGCAACAACAAGCACGCACAGGCGAGTTAACCACTAAAAGCGAAACCTTAAAAAACTTACCATTACCTGCAGAACCAGTGGTTGTGGGTGTATACAATTTTAAAGACCAAACCGGTCAATACAAAAACCTGGAAGCCGGAAGCAGTTTCAGTACTGCTGTGTCCCAAGGTGGTACCACGATACTTATCAAAGCTCTGGAAGATTCAAAATGGTTTACTCCTATAGAAAGGGAAAACCTTGGAAACCTGTTAAATGAAAGAAATATAATCAGAGCCACTCGTGATGAGTACCGTAAAAGTACAAACCCCAATGAGCCTAATCTTCCCCCGCTTCTTTTTGCCGGAATTCTTTTGGAAGGTGGTGTGATTTCCTATGATTCAAATATAATAACCGGCGGTGCCGGAGCAAGGTATTTTGGAGTAGGTGGTTCCACACAATATAGGGAAGATAGGATTACGGTTTATCTAAGGGCGGTTTCCACCTCAAGTGGAAAGATTTTAAAAACAGTATACGTTTCTAAAACTATCCTTTCACAAGCTGTTAGTGCTAACTTATTCAAATATGTAAACTTTCAACGCCTTTTAGAAGTAGAAACAGGGTTTACAAGAAATGAACCTGTACAATTGGCAATGAAAGATGCCATAGAAAAAGCAGTAGAATCCCTTATTATTGAAGGAATTCAAGAAAGATTATGGACTTCTAAAGACGGGCAGGAAACTAACGATAAACTTGTTAGTGATTATCTTCTCGAAAAAGATCTGGAAGAATCTACAAAGCTCTATGACAGAAAATTTGTGAAAAGGGATTTTCAAAATGCTTTTAGTCTTGCAGGAGGTGCAAATATACTGGACGGCGATTTAGCCGAAAAAAAAATGGGCTTTTTAGCAAGGGTTGGCTATAGCAGAACACTTACAAGGTCTTTATCCCTGGATTTTCACGCGAATGCATTTCAGTTTGTAAGTGGAAAATCATATACTAACAGAATGATTAGTTTAGATGCAAATGCAAGTATAAAAATATTACCGGATGATAATTTTGGACCCTATATATACGCAGGTGTTGGCGTAATTAATGATTTGGTTAAACCCGAAAACACCCTTAAAGCCGGGGATACTTATCTAAAAGTACAATATGGGCTAGGGGTAGAATATTTTGTTTCAGAACGAATAGGAATTTTTGCTTTTGGGGAACAAAATTTTGCATTTACCGATGAGTTGGATAGAGCAATAAGTGGTACAAGAGATGATTTTTACTTTAATTTTGGGCTGGGATTTAAATATTATTTTGGCACAAAAAATCGTGCTGCAACAGAAATAACTGAGGAACAATGAAAGAAATAATAAAAAAATATAGTTGGCTTTTTCTCGCAGTGCTCGTTTTAAGCTGTAGCGAAGAAGGTATCGATGAATCCGGTTTAGGTACAATCACAGGTACAGTAGTTAGTCAGGGAAATAATGTTCCCTTGCCAAATGTAAGAATATCTACATCACCTGTCTCTAATACAGTTTTCACGGATGAAGCAGGAAATTTTACAATTCCTAATGT
>JBGTDF010000355.1:0-2216 GCA_041748455.1 Planktosalinus sp. | reverse complement strand
GGCTTTTTTCTGTAGGGAAATTTCTATTGCTTTATTAAACAATAACTGACCCACTTGTTTGCCATAAAAGTCTTTTAAAACATAGATACGCTCTATTTCTACCGCTTTCTCATCTTTTAATTCCGTTTGTGATTTGCCATGGTTTAACTTCAAATAACCTATCACTTCATTATGGAACTTAGCAAAATAAAATAGGGTGTTTTTGTCTTGAATTTCGTTGATTAATTTTTTTATGGAAAAAGCTTCGTTCAAATACTTTTGTATGTCTTCTTCAGAATTTTTAGCTGAAAAAGCTTCTTGAAAAGTTTGTTTGCCGATTAGTTGAAGTTGTTCAATATCACTCTTCTTAACTTGAGTTATTTCAACTTTTTTCATATTGTATTTGATTGCCGATTAGACTTTAATCTAACCTCTCTGCTCTAACATCTTACTTCCCATACAACTTCAACCCTTCTTCTAACCATGCTTTAAAGTTGGTAACATTTCCATGGTTTTCGTAATCAGCAGAACCATTGGGTAAATCCTCCCCATTTGCACCAAGCATGATGTAATAAGGCTGTGTATTGGTTTTGTATTTAGTAGATTGATAATGACTCCACTTTTTTCCTATGGTTGTTATTTTAATTTCTCTGCCATTTTGTTCGGCAACAAATTGTTCTTCTATAGGTAAAGGCCTTTTATCGTCCACATATAAAGAAACTAATACCACATCATTTCTTAAAATTTCAATAACACCCGGCTCGCCCCAAACTCCTTCTTCCATTCTTCTGCAATTTACACAAGCATGACCCGTGAAATCTAAAAAGACCGGTTTTCCTACTTTTTTAGCATACGCCAACCCTTTTTCTAAATCATGAAAAGCAGGTAAGCCTTGTGGACCGGTATGTGTTCCTTCTATGTGAGCCACAGTATTTCCAGAAGAAATCATAGGCAGAGGTTTATAACCAACCCCTCTTGGTGACTCACTGTATTCCATTGGGGGAGGAAATCCACTAATTAACTTTAAAGGAGCCCCCCACATACCTGGAATTAAATAAATTACAAAAATAACTACCAAGGTTCCAAATAAGGCTCTTCCCACAGAAAGATTTTGCAAAGGACTATCATGAGGAAGTTTAATAAATCCGAATAAGTACATGCCCAACACGCCAAAAACACCTATCCAAATAGCTAAAAACACTTCTCTTTCTAAATAATGTGTTTGCATTACCAAATCTGCATTCGATAAAAATTTGAATGCTAGTGCCAATTCTAAAAATCCTAATACTACTTTAACCGTATTTAGCCATCCGCCCGATTTTGGTAAAGAATTCATCCAACCTGGAAAAGCAGCAAACAACGCAAAGGGCAATGCCAATGCCAATGAAAACCCCAGCATTCCTACAAAAGGACCCCATCCGCCAATAGTTGCAGATTGAACCAATAAGGTGCCCACAATAGGTCCTGTGCATGAAAAAGATACCAAAGCTAGAGTAAATGCCATAAAAAAGATACCTATCAACCCTCCTCTATTGGAAGCTGAATCAGCTTTGTTTACCCAAGAACTAGGCAACACTATTTCAAATGCACCCATAAATGAAATGGCAAAAACAATTAATAATAAGAAAAAGAAAATATTAAAAATAACGCTTGTGGATAATGCATTTAAAGCATCTGAGCCAAAAATAGCGGTAATAATTGTTCCTAACAACACATAAATAACTATAATAGATATGCCGTAAATAATTGCATTTTTGATGCCCGCTGCTTTTGATTTACTTTGTTTGGTAAAGAAACTCACTGTTAGGGGTATCATAGGAAACACACAAGGCGTGAGTAATGCCGCAAAACCACTAAAAAACGCAATAAAGAAAATCGCTATTAATGATTTATTAACTGATTTTTCTTTTTTCTCTTTATTAATTACCGATTGTGCTGACAATTCTTCTTCCACTTTTTGCACAACTATTTCTTCTTTTGTGCTGTCTTCAATTGTTGTTATAACAGCAACAGCTGTGGAGGATGTATCTTGTGTTGGTTGTGAGGTACATCCCTTCACTTTTACTTCAAAAACATCGTCATACGGAGGTAGGCAGCCTTTATCATCGCACGCAGAAAAGGCATAAATTCCTTTCAACGTAAAATCTTTTTGGGAAAGTATTTTTATTTTTTGTTTAAACTCTACTGTGCCAGAATGACTAAAAATATCTTCTCCTATTATATCATCATAGTCTTTT
>JBGTDF010000354.1:0-4330 GCA_041748455.1 Planktosalinus sp. | reverse complement strand
ACTTAATTCAAACAAAAAGTTATCGAGAATCTGAAGGGTATTGTTTGTGTTTATAATTCCGCCTAAAACCTGCAGTTGTTTTAGTAAAGTAGAACTGGATACTATAAATTTCATCGTTAAGGTTTAATTTTATTAGTCTGTGTAAAAGAAATAGTGCCAAAAACACTAACTACAAATATATTGCAATAGGATTTAAACCCGAAACAAACTTATTAACAAAAGTCAGGTGTATTTTCTTCTTCTGAAAAAATGAAAAAGCACACCAAAAATAGCAAGCAAAGCTATAGGAATCAGCAAGTTAACAACTTGCCATTTTGTTCTTTGCTCCACGACTTTTTGAGGGTCTAAAAATGCGATGGAAATTTCCTTTGTGCGAATGTTTATAAGTCCGCTATCGTCCAAAAGATAATTGACAGTATTTAAAAGAAATTCCTTATTTCCGTAAAGGGTGTTGGTCCATTTATCAAAACCAAGTTCCATGGGGCGGTTGCCATCCATCTGATTTTTTATTACATCGCCATCACTAATAACCACCATTTTTGTATCCTTACCCGCATCTTTATGATCTGATATGGTAAATGGTTTGATACGGTTTCTATAAACAGAAATAAATTCCCCTTCCAGAAGTACGGCCAAAGGCACTTCACCTGCAGAAAAGAGATCCATATTTGGACCGACATTCACAGCCTGCATGTAGTACTCAATTTCATCCAGTGCAATTTCCACCGGAGTGCCCACAAGACGTGTAATAGGGGAGCTGCTTAGCAAAATGGTTTTTTTAGCGGGACCTTCCAATGTATCGATGGCGTTTGCAAAATCAAATTTTACAGCCTCCATATTGTTTACAATGGCATGGTTATTTCCACTTGCAGATAATGGGGAGTAAAACCATGGAAACGGTTCATATTTTGTTTGTGATTCTGATCCGGTAGCTAAAACAATTGGGGCAGAGTACATATCATTGACCAAAACCGGGTTAATACGCACACCATACCTAAAGAAAAAATCGGTCAGGTTTAGATCTTTCCGGAAAGCAAAAGTAGCACCTGTATTCATAAGGCTATCCATTTCCATATGCACTTCATCAATGAGCCAAAGACTTTTCCCGCCGTTCATGGTATATTGATCCAAAATGTACTTTTCGGTTTCCGTAAAGGTCTCTTTTGGCTTAGCAGAAACTATAAGGTCAAAGCTCTTTATCTGCTCTAAAGTCCGCACCGGGTTTATTGCGGCAGAATCCATAGTAAAAGGGGCAATGCGGTAGTAATCCCTTAAAGTGCTGAAAAAATCTGCTATATATCTGTCTTCCAGTTGTCCGTTTCCTTTTAAAACCGCTACTTTTTTTGTTTTCGGAATAATTACTTTCTTAAAGGCATCGGCAAAAGCGTATTCCAGGTTTTGGACTGAATTTGTTATGCGTTCTTCGCCTGTTGCACCCAGTTGGTTTTTTAGTAGGGGAACTTTCACGGCACGTTCTTCAAAAGAAACTATAGCCCATGGGTATGCGAGTTCTTGGGTGATCCTGCCTCCGCTTTGCACACTTATTTGTGCGGGGGTAATACCCAGTTGTGCCAACTGATTGCGTATTTCTGCAGGATTTTCTTCCCCTTCCATCGGGTCCACAAAATTGTATTTGATATTTTTGTTGTGAGACGCAAATTCTTCCAGCAGTTGAAGCGTTTCTGTTTGTAATTTTTTAAATTCTGCAGGAAAAGACCCTTCTAAAAGCACTTCTATAACTACAGGCGAATCTGCATAATCGATGATATCCAGTGAGGCATCAGATAATGTATATCGTTTATCTTGTGTTAAATCAAACCTTTTATAAATATGCCCGGAAATCCAGTTAACTGCAATGACAACTACAATTAAAACAGCTAAAAACTGTATATTTTTTTTTGGATTCGCCATTATTTTTTCTGAAGTTTAATAGTGGTTAGACCTAAGAACAACAAGGCAATACTCAAAAAATAAATAACATCACGGGTGTCAAGTACCCCTCGGGAAATACTTTCAAAATGAGCTTGCATCCCGAGTCTGGAAATGGCGTAATCGTAAGTTCCAAATAGGTCATAATTAGCAAATCCTTCAAAGCCGTAATACATAAAAAAACAAAGAAAAACGGCAATTATAAAGGCCACAATTTGATTTTCAGAAAGTGTGGAGGAAAAAATCCCTATAGCAGTATATGCAATTACCAGAAAGAGCAAACCAAGATAAGACCCCACTGTGCTGCCCAGATCCCAGTTTCCAGCCGGATTGCCTAATTCAGAAATAGTGTAAACATAAAGTAAAGTGGGAATGAGTGCCAGAAGTATAAGAATTAGCGCTCCAAAATATTTACCTAAAATAATGGAGTGTATGGCAATAGGCTTTGTAAACAGCAATTCCAGTGTCCCCATTTTCTTTTCATCGCTAAAACTTCGCATCGTCACTGCCGGAATAAGAAAAATTAAAATCCACGGACTCAATTGAAAAAAGAAAGCAAGGTCTGCAAAACCTGCATCCAGAATATTGAAAGGTTCTTTAAAAACCCAAAGGAACAATCCATTCACCACTAAAAAAAGCCCAATGACCAAATAGCCTATGGGAGAAGAAAAAAAGGAGTTTATTTCCCGTTGTATTAATGCAATCATGTTTTTATAAACCTATGTATATAATATATTTTTTATCTAAATCAAAAAATTTAGTAATCAATACGTTACCTTAATTTCTCAATTTCCAATTAACTCTTAACCATTTCACAATTCCACAACCACATCCACACTCCACGCATTTGCTTTAGAACGAAAAAAGGGTTTTGTTGTTGCCCACACTTTTTTAAACAAAGCACTGTTTCTATAGTTTTCCAGGTCACTTTCTTTGTTCCATTTACTGTACGTAAAAAATACATTTGTATTGTCTTTATCCCGCAATAATTTTAAATGCAAACACCCCGGAAAATTGCGTATGTTTTCTTTAACCATTTCAAAGTTCTGAAGAAATTCTTCAATATTTTGCGTTTCAAATTCCATTTTTACAATTCGGGTAAACATAGTCTTCTTTCTTATTCAAAATTTATGGTAATGGTATCCCTAAAATACAACCCAAACAGGGTAGAAGCACTACCCACGGTTTCGGGATTACTTTTATAGATAGCTAATTCTAAATATCCGGAAGCATTCCAGATGGCTAATTTTTTACCGTCTTCTTCCCTTTTTTCAGGAGGGAGGTTAAAGTTTATGGCTTCGCTGTATTTAGAGAAAATTTCTTTGAACTTTACCCTTCTTGCTGTAATGGTAAATGGTCTTCCCTGACAAACTTTTTCAAAAAGCGCCTTGGTAATGTTAGTTACCACATTGCCATAGTTGTCAATGTAAATTACATTTCCCACCACCATTTTATTTTGGTCGCTTATCACGGGGGATATTCCTGTTACTTGTTTTAAATTTCCGGCTTCTTTGCCTATTACATCCAGTGTTCCACCCCGAGCAATATGACAAGCCACTTTCACAAAAACATCCAGCACCGGAAAATCCCCAACAACCCTGTCGTGGATATTTATTTCAACAACTTTGGTAGGCTTTAATTCCTGGGTGATCAAGGAAATAATACCGTTATCGGCACAAATAAAATAGTGCTCGTCCAGATAAACGGCAACATGTTTATTGTCCGGGGTTAATTCAGAATCGATACCAATAATATGTATGCTTCCATTTGGGAAATTTTTATAGGCGTTTTGTATGATATAGGCAGCTTCCGAAATATGAAAAGGGGAAATGGAATGGGAGATATCAACAATTTTTACATTGTCCAGTTCTTTATAAATAGCTCCTTTTACCGCACCTGCAAAATGGTCTTTCTCTCCAAAATCTGTCGTAAGGGTAATAATTGCCATAGTAAATTGTTGATATTTTTTTAACCTCCATACGTCGGGCTAACGGCAAAAATACGTTAGATTTGTATAACAAACTTAATTAATAAAAAAGAAACTTAATTAAATTCCATAGCTTTTGAACGAACTCATCCTTGAAATTACGGAGATCAGTCCAAGTGAACTATTTGGACAACAAAATGCCAATATCAATCTGCTCAAATCTTATTATCCAAAATTAAAAATTGTTGCCCGTGGAAACAGACTTACTGTTTTTGGCGATGAAGATTTATTGGAAGAATTTGACAAGAAATTTACTATGTTGATGGATCATTTTGTCAAATACAATAAATTAGATGAAAATGCCATAGAGCGCGTTTTAACCAGTCATGCCAAGGAAGACTATGATACTTCAGAAAGTAGCGGGCATACCCTGGTGCACGGTGTTGGCGGAAAATTAATCAAGGCACAAACCGC
>JBGTDF010000353.1:0-2572 GCA_041748455.1 Planktosalinus sp. | reverse complement strand
AAAAGCGTACGTAGATGCAATAAGCGGTGGAGCACAGGATTTGGCAGACGTCTTAGCTCTCGGGACTGACGCGAACGGTTTGAATATTAATAATCTAGCAGACCCAATACTCGATCAAGATGCTGCAACTAAGGCATATGTAGATGCAAGTCAAGTTGTCACTACTTTAGTAGATAATGGAGATGGAACATTTACTTACACTAACGAAGCAGGAGCTAATACTACCTTCGATTCAAAACTTTCTACAGTAGTTAATAATGGTGATGGAACATTTACAATAACAGATGATTCAGGAACCGCAATAACTATTCTTGGCGGGATTGCCTATGGTGATGGTGAAGGATTGGAATTAGCAGGTAGTACTTTTAATGTTCTGGTTGATGATAACACCATTGAAATTGTCACCGACATATTAAGTGTTAAAGATGGTGGTATTACCGAAAACAAAATTGCCAATGATGCTATAACCACTGCAAAAATCTTAGATGCCAACGTAACTGCTGAAAAAATTTCGCCTTCTACAAATGACGGTGATTACCTCATTACGAATGGCAGTGTTGTAGAATGGACATCCGTATCGCCCAACGCCATAACCGGGGAGCCGCAATCCCTATTTTTTGCAGACACAGATGGCACCCCCATAACTCCTGAAGATACCGGGTTTCTCTTAAATGAAAAAGCGCTATTTTGGAACCCAAATTCTAGAGGAACTAGTGGTGCTCTTTTTGTAGGCTTAAAACCGCTTAGTCCCGGTACTCTCAATGCCAATTCGGTTAATGCCAAAATGGTCATTGCTGAACAAGTAGGAAATGGCTTGGCCTATCCTCTTAAAATTGTAAACGAAGTAGATTTAGTTAGGCCTCCAGGTGAAGAAGCGTCTTCCAATTCTGCGGTTGGAATATTATTTTCAACTGAGGCAATAGGAACCCATGGTAAAGGTGCATTGGTCTATGAAAGAATGGGAACTCAGGGGAGAGGAGATTTCCATTTTTTTCAGAATCCGGATAACAATACAAACAACGCAAACCAGTCACAAGCCGTGGTAACCATTAAAAATAATGGGAATGTAATTCTGGGAATAAATAACAGAAGTATTCTTCCTGTGCCAACTCAAAAATTATATGTTGGTGGTTCCATGCGCTTAACAGGACAATTCTTTGATGAAAATAACGATCCCGGTACGCCAACACAAATCCTTTCTGCAACCGCTACAGGTACCGAATGGATACCTGCTCCTAGTGGAATTGACACCAACACAACCAATTTTAGCTTGACAGAAGATGGAACTAATCTTATCCTTACTGATAGTGAAGGCGGAACAGTTAGCATTGCACTAGCCGACATAAACACTGGAATTGACACCAATACTACAAATTTTAGCTTGACAGAAGACGGAACTAATCTTATCCTTACTGATAGTGAAGGTGGTACAGTTAGTATTGGTTTAGCGGATATTGATAATCAAAATGCAAGTCAAGTTCCGGTTGCAGTTACTGCAACCAACTACACTGCTGCAACTCAAGATGTAGAAGCGCACCTTGTTGGAATTAATGCTGCTTTAGCAGCTGGAGGTGGAAACCCAACTGATGAACTAAATACAGCATTTCTAGTAAATGGAGCAAACCTTGAAATAACCGATGCTGGTGGTACATTGCAGGTACCGTTAAATCAAATCAATATCGACCAAAATGCAAGTCAAGTTCCAGTTACCGTTGCTCCAACCAACTACACCGCTGCAACTCAAGATGTAGAGGCACACCTAGCAGGAATTGATGCCGTCTTGCCAAATGGCACGCCCGGATCCGTATTTTTTGCAGATACCGATGGAAGCGCAACTGAAAATAATGCCCAACTTTTCTGGGATACCAGTGTCAATAAATTTTACGTTGGACCTCAAAATGCCACTACACCGGATGTAAAGTTAAATGTGGGAGGCACAACCAGAACTCAAGGATTACAAAACTCTCCTGGGTCTTTCGGAACTCCGGCTTATAGGTTTTCGGGTGATTTAAATTCAGGTATGTTTTCACCCGTTACTAATGAATTAGGCTTTTCAGCCAATGGGCAGGAGGCAATTAGAATTGCTGCCAACCAAAATGTAGGCATTGGAATAACAGTTCCAACAGCAAAATTACATGTTGGTGGAAATATAAGAGCGGAAGGTACCATTGAAGCAACAGGAGATATTACCGCAAACGTACCGGACTACGTTTTCCAAAAATACTTTATTGGAACTTCGGTATTAAATGAGGAGTATAAATTTACAAATCTTCAAGAAATTGAAAACTTTGTCAAGCAACACCATCATCTACCCGGTGTTAAATCCGCCAAGGAAATCAAAGAACAAGGTTTTTGGGATTTAGGAGAAGCTTCTCGCATCAATCTTGAAAAAATTGAGGAGTTGTATTTACATACCATCAATCAAGAAAAAGAAATTGAAAAATTAAAATCATCTAACGAAACTTTATCCTCAGAATTAGAGGCTTTAAAAAAGGATTTGGCTGAAATTAAAAAGGCACTTTCAAAAGAATAGTTTTTGCTAAAAATACAACTTTGCTATGTGCAAGAGACA
>JBGTDF010000352.1:0-2549 GCA_041748455.1 Planktosalinus sp. | reverse complement strand
GCAATTAAATTTGAAACTTTAATTTCAGATTTATTTACGGGAATTTTTTATTTTTCATTACTTACAACCTTTTTCTTTTTGAAAATTTGTTTGTAAAACCAATAGAATGGTAGTCCGATGAGGAATAGAATTAATATAATCAGTAATATTCCAAGCATTAAACACGGTTTATAATTAAATTATAATTTAATCGTTTCTGCTCAATCCTACAACAGTGAGATTGTCATCATTTACAATTGTTGCAGAATATTTATTTTGAATTATACCACCAAAACTATTTGTTCCTTTAGCAATAAAATCCACATAATAAACTGCATCTTTATTTTCGTCAGTTTGTTTCTGAAGAAAGGCATATTCTGTTTCGGCTTGATTTAATAATTCTGGTGAAGGTAATTCTTCATTCAATTCTCGGACTTTGTTTAAGTGCTCTTCGTTCATAGTTTTCTTTCTTTCAGCAACTGAAATTGTGTTTTTGATATTCATACTCACAAATTCATAACTTGCAGGGTCTTTCAATGTCGGCTTTAATTTGGCTTCAATATTATCTCGCATTTTATCTTCTTTTGTTTTTTCTTTTTCTCCGCAAGAGATGAATAAAGTTAAAGTCAGTGTAAACAATAATAAATTTTTCATTTTATTGGTTTTTAATTAATATTAGAATTTTTTGTTTGCATTACTGGCAACGTTGATGGCTATAAACTGTGGCGTGGATTAAAAAACTAATTTAGCAAACAAAACCCGAACCTGAGGAAAATCCGTGAGGATTTTCCGAGTGTGCCGGTTGAAGCCATAGTTTATGAGCCGATGTTGTGCAACGTTTCTTTTATTCAGCTAATTTTGTTTTTCGTTTAACCAAACATCTTCATATCCATTCTTATCAATCAAAAACTGATATCCAACATCAAGACCGAAGTATTTAATTAAATCAGGTCGAATTTGAAGTAATTGTTCGGCACAAATCGGTTTAAAAAAATCATCTGATTCTGAATATTCTCCAGTCCAAATAAACCAACCCGTTGTTCCTTTTTCCTTCGAGTGTCGTAATCCGTGGATTGGGTCTGCATTCAGGTCAGAACCGCCAACCCCTATTGTTAGTTTTTTGTTTATCGGATTCCATATTGATTGATGTTTTTCACAAATTTGCTTTTGTCGGTCAATATGTACGTTCCATTGATTATAATCGGCTAACAAATTTTCGTCAGTTTCTAATTGGTGTTTCCAAAGTCGAATGTTAGTTTCGTTTATTGGATAATTAATTATTTCATTGTCCCACTGGAAAATTATTTCAGAAATTACATCATCGTCCCATTCATAGGCATCACATTCACCAATTATCAAATCCGAAGCGTAATTCATCAACTCCAATTTTTGAATTTCGTTGTTCAAATATTGGTTACATTTAGCAATTAAGTCCGCGCGGGATATTTTAATTTCTTGTTTCAATTTTGATTTTTCTCAAATGTTGCACAACATTAGTATATCAAAAACAAGCACCCATTTATTGCTGCTAGTTTCCTTTTATGATCCTTGGTTTTCATTTATTGCTGCTATACACCCATAAAGTGGTATATACGACATGATTTTTCAAATGTAAGTCTTCTTCGCTATCCTCCTTCAATAAACTTATAGAGGATAAAAAAGATCCAGAGACCTAGGGGGAGAACTCAAATATAAAACATTTTGTTAAACCCTCTTAAAAACAAATCTAAAATATTGTTTTATAACAATTTTACGGGAATCCTCATTTTAAATAGAAAAGAGAAAAAACGCAACAGTACTCGCTTCCTCGGGACGATTCTTCCTGAGTTGAAGTGACAAAAAATGATGGAAAAGTGACAAGAACATCCGGCATCTTCCCAGTCTCTTTCCGGTTTTCCTTTTAAAAACCGCTGCTCCTTTCAGATGGTTTGTATTTCCAGATATTTTAATTAATACACCCTTATAGAGTAATCAAAAACTCTCTGTACAGCTACAGTCCATTCTCTGTACAGACAGGAAGATGTGCATGTACAGACTTTGTGAAGTCCTGTAAAAACTAACGATTGGTAAGGCGGTTTTACATTTTATAGCCTAAAACCCAACCTCTCAAACAATTTTTTGTAACTTTGCTTTTCTTATGAGAAAAGTCTCTTCCATACTCCTGTCCTTGTTGCTGTTGTTAAGCACTACCGGCTTGACCTATGGACAACATTTTTGTGAAGGGGTTGTGGTGGATATAGCCCTGGCTTTCGGGGTGGAAAAAATGAATTGTGGGGATGCCGAAGCTGAAGATTCCTGTGACGACTCCAAGCAAGAGGTTGACTGTTGTGCAGACGTGTACTACCAGATTCAAACCGATAAAGATTTTGCAAATAAATCCTCTGATGCTTCTTTTGAACTGCCTGTTTTTAATAACAGTGCCAATTTGGTTGCGCTTTTTACAGCTTGTTCAACAGAGGAACAACTCCCGAACATACTCTACCTTCCCCCGGATTTTGATGAAGACCGGCAATCCTTATATCAGGTTTTTCTCATTTAAAAGTATCTGAATTTACAGTTAAATCTTCCGC
>JBGTDF010000351.1:0-3103 GCA_041748455.1 Planktosalinus sp. | reverse complement strand
CCCTATTAGTATAACGATTATTAATTAGTTTTCGCACTGAAAAATACAAAATGTTTCTCGAAAATACAGTAAATCAGAAAGAGCAATTTGGGTGGATTGAAGTTATTTGCGGTTCTATGTTTTCCGGAAAGACAGAAGAGTTGATTCGCAGGTTAAAGCGTGCGCAGTTTGCAAAACAGCGTGTGGAAATTTTTAAACCCGCTATTGACAAACGATATGATGACCAAATGGTTGTTTCTCACGACAGTAATGAGATACGGTCCACTCCTGTTCCTGCTGCTGCAAATATCCCTATTCTTGCAGATAACTGTGATGTTGTGGGCATTGATGAAGCACAATTTTTTGATGACGAAATTATAAAAGTTTGCAATGATCTTGCCAACAGGGGTGTGCGTGTCATTGTCGCCGGGCTGGATATGGACTTTAAAGGAAATCCCTTTGGCCCTATGCCGGCATTGATGGCTACTGCAGAATATGTGACAAAAGTGCACGCCGTTTGCACAAGAACCGGGAATCTGGCACAATACAGCTTTAGAAAAACACCAAACGACAACCTGGTCATGCTGGGGGAAACCGAAGAATATGAACCATTAAGCCGGGCAGCCTATTATAAAGCCATGCTTAATGAAAAAGTAAAAAAAATAAAAGTGAACGACCCTGAGCAAATTAAACCTAAAAAGACGTCTTAATATATGCCCAAAGCCACAGAAACCACTTTGGAAATCAACCTGGGTTCCCTTGCCCATAATTTTAGCTATATTACTTCTAAATTAAAAAGCGGCACCAAACTGATGGCGGTCGTAAAAGCTTCGGCATATGGCAGTGAAAGCGTAGGCGTTGCTAAAAAGTTGGAAGAACTAAACATTGATTATTTTGCTGTTGCCTATGCCTCTGAAGGGGTGGTTTTGAGAAACAACGCTTTTAAAACCCCAATACTGGTATTGCATCCACAAACTGCAAACTTTGGGGTTGTTGTAGAGCGTTGTCTGGAACCCAGTATCTATTCAACATTAATGCTGGATCGTTTTATCGCTTTCGCGGAAGCAGAAAAATTAGAAAGCTATCCAATACATATTAAAATCAACACAGGAATGAATCGCATTGGATTTGGCGTGGATCAGGTAAGTTATATAGCCGAAGCATTGGCAAAAACCAAAGCAGTAAAAGTAGCCTCTGTTTTTTCTCACCTTGCTGCAAGTGAGGATATTCCTAACAAATCTTTTGCAGAAAAACAAATCCGTGATTTTACGAAGGCTTCAGAAGCACTTATTAAAAAATTAGGTTACACACCGTTGAGGCACACATTAAATACTTCCGGAATATTAAATTTTCCCGATGCGCAATTTGATATGGTTCGCAGCGGTATTGGGCTTTATGGTTTTGGAAATTGTGAAGAAGAAAATAGCCATTTGCGGCCTGTAGCAACATTAAAAACCATAGTTTCACAAATACATCACATCAAAAAAGGGGAAAGTGTGGGGTATAATTTTGGCTTTATTGCTAAAAAAGACAGTAAAACCGCGACTCTGCCCTTGGGACACGCAGACGGCATTCACAGAGGTTATGGCAAAGGAAAAGGATTTGTAATGATACACGGACAAAAAGCCCCAATGATTGGAAATATCTGTATGGATATGCTCATGGTGGATATTACCGGTATTCCTTGTGAAGAGGGAGACGAGGTGATTGTCTTTGATGAAAAAGTCACCGCTGAAGAATTTGCTTCTACAATAAACTCGATTTCTTATGAAATTATAACGGCAATTTCTTCACGTGTAAAACGAATATTTACAGATTAAGCTTTTATGTTTTAGTTTTTATTATTAATTTTAAACATAGCTAACCCTTAAACCCCTTGCACATGTTAAAAGAATTCAAGAATTTTATTATGACCGGCAATGTGATCGACCTAGCGGTTGCGGTTATTTTGGCCGGGGCTGTTGGCCTTGTGGTTAACGGATTTGTAGCCGATATTATGATGCCCATCGTTGGCCATTTTGCCGGAGGCATGGACTTTGCTGATTTACGCATAGTACTTAGAGAAGGAGTAATCGCTGCTGATGGCACCGTTGTTACACCTGAAAATGCCATTCGCTATGGCGCCTGGATCAATACACTTATCAATTTGGTAATCGTGGGGTTTGTTCTTTTCATGATTGTAAAAGCTTATAACAAGGCGAGAAAACCAAAAGTAGAGGCTCCTGCTGCTCCTAAAGGTCCCACACAAGAAGAATTACTTGCAGAAATAAGGGATTTGTTAAAGAAATAATACCGCTCATTACATATTCTAACTTAAAGCCACTTTGCCAAACGGAGTGGTTTTTTTTATTTAAAATTTAACCATTTTAATTGAGGTAATTTTTAACTTTACACGCTTGTTGAAAAGCAGGAATTGTAAAGATAATTTAAGAGTTTAACTAAAGAGACACCCGCCTTCGCTGGTGATGGATATGAAAATAGCAGTTGTAGGTGCCACCGGAATGGTAGGTGAAGTAATGCTTCAAATTTTAAAAGAGCGCAATTTTCCTGTTTCAGAATTGCTTTTGGTAGCTTCTGAAAAATCAGTAGGGAAGATAATTTCATTTAATGGTAAAGAACATTCTGTTATAGGGTTAGCAGATGCTGTTGCAGCGCAACCTGATATTGCTTTATTTTCTGCAGGTGGGGAAACTTCCCTGGAATGGGCACCAAAATTTGCAGAAGCCGGAACTACCGTCATTGACAATTCTTCCGCCTGGCGAATGGATCCCTCTAAAAAACTGATCGTTCCTGAAATAAATGCGGCTATCTTAACTGCATCAGACAAAATAATTGCCAACCCCAATTGTTCCACAATACAATTAGTAATGACGCTAGCGCCGCTTCATGAGACTTATGGTGTGAAAAGAGTTGTGGTTTCTACCTATCAATCCATCACCGGTACAGGAGTTAAGGCTGTACAACAACTGGAAAACGAATACAATAATACCAAAGGGGAAATGGCGTATCCCTACCCCATTCATCAAAATGCCATACCACAGTGCGATTCTTTTGATGATAATGGCTATACCAACGAAGAGATGAAACTGGTTAGGGAAACCCAAAAGATTCTCGATGATAAAAC
>JBGTDF010000350.1:0-2612 GCA_041748455.1 Planktosalinus sp. | reverse complement strand
AAATCCACGATTTTTTGCATCCCTATTTTATAGGCTGTTGCCTGACCGGGCATTACAATATGCCTTTCCACCATTTTAACACAGTCACTTTCAGCATTAGGGGTATTTTCTTTGTAATAATTTATCCCTTCCTGCCTGGTCCATTTTTTACTGTGAATTCCTGTATCTACCACAAGACGACAAGCCCTCCAGAGCTCCATTGCCAAACGGCCAAAATCAGAATATGGATCTTCATAAAAACCTAATTCTTTGGGCAAAAGCTCAGTATATAAAGCCCAGCCTTCCACGTAAGCAGTATAGTTTTTAAATTTCCTGAAATCAGGGACCCCTTCCAGTTCCTGAGCAATAGCAATCTGCATATGGTGCCCGGGTATTCCTTCATGGTATGCCAATGCTTCCATTTGATATATAGGCATAGCATTCATATCATAGAGATTTGCATAATAAGTGCCCGGTCGAGAACCATCAATTGCAGGTCTTTGATAAAATGCTTTGCCTGCACTTTTTTCCCTGAAAGGTTCTACAGCTTTTACCACCATATCTGCCTTAGGCTGTGTCAGGAATAATTCATCCAGCCGCCCTTTCATTACATTAATCATTGCTGTTGCTTCCTTCAAGTATTTTTCTTTTCCTTCCGGGGTATCGGGATAGTAAAATTGTTTGTCTGTGCGCATAAAGGTGAAAAAGTCCTGTAATGTTCCTTCAAAACCAACCTTATTTTTAATTTCCTCCATTTCCTGATGGATTCTTTTCACTTCAGAGAGGCCATATTGATGGATCTCTTCGGAAGTCATGTCTGTAGTGGTAATATTTTTCAACGCATTTGCATAAAATTTATCCCCGCTGGAAAATTTCCAGGCACCATCGTCTGTGGTTGCCCTTTTTTGCTGGCCCTCCAAAAATTCTATGAGTTTTAAATAAGATGGTTGTACAAATTCCAAAAGATGACTTTCTGCATTGGAAATTAATGCTTCTTTATCTTCTTCAGCGATTTCTAAACCATTTACTTTTTTTAAAAAATCTTCTAAAAGTGTGCTTTCTTCTATGGACTCCTCAAAGGGTTTTCCTTTTATAATATTTCTGGAATCTTCTAAAACTTTAGGAAACACAAATTGCGGAGGTACAATGCTATTTTTCTCTCTAAGTTGTAAATTTTCAATCAATTGATTTAAGACGGCAGGAACGCCTTTCAATCTTGCCAAATAAGCATTTGCATCATTTTTATCTTCAATTTTATGCATATTGATTAAAAAAGCCGGAATACCGCTATGGGTGCCAAACATTTGGTTTACCGGATAATTATGTAACCTGTATTCATAATTTGCAACAATATTCTCCATTTCCAATTTGAACAAGTCGTAACTCAATTTAGCGGATTCATCCAGTGCCTCCCGGTCAATATTCTTTTTCAGATAAGTTAGATGTTCTTTGGCCCGTTCCATTTCAGCACTGTCAAATGCAGGGGAGTTATCGTTCCATTTATCCTGATTTTCTTTTGAGCCCAGTTGGGTTTGAAACTCCGGTCTTAAACTTTTATATTCTTCAAAATAAGCTACAAAGTATTCATTTAGTTTTTCTGACTCTGAAAAGGCATCTGAAGAAGTATTTGTGGTATCGTTTTTACAGCCAAAAACAAATACTGCGGTTAAAAGGGTAAATATTATACTTTTCATTTTTTGATTTTTAAATCTATGGTTTATTTTTTAAAAGACGCTATTCCCTCCCTTAACCACGCTTCATACTCGATGGGATCTGGCATATAACCCACGGGATCATTTAGGTTGTTTTCTTCTAAATCCATTAAAATATAATAAGGTTGCGCATTCATTTGGTAGTTTTTAATTTGAAAATCACTCCATTTGTTTCCTACCGTCCTTATTTTTTTTCCTGTCGTTGGGCTTACATATTGTTCACTTTCAGGGAGTGCTTTACGTTCATCCACATATAGGGAAATCAACACAATATCTTTTTTCAATATATTCAATATCTGAGGTTCTGCCCAGACACGCTCTTCCATTTTTCTGCAATTTACGCAAGCATGTCCAGTAAAATCAATGAGAACAGGTTTGTTTTCTTTTCTCGCATAAGCTAATCCCTTTTCATAATCTATAAAGGAAAGTATATCGTGAGGGCCTAATTTGGCACCATCGGGGAAACCATTTTCAAATTCAATACCGGATGCTCCTCCTCTTGAATTCCCAACGCCATAAGGCGACTCACTATACTGCATTGGTGGTGGGAAACCACTTATTATCTTTAAAGGCGCTCCCCAAAGCCCGGGAATCAGATATATGGTAAACGTTAACACCACTATTCCAAAAAGTAATCTTCCCACCGATATCGCATCGGTATCAGAATCGTGTGGTAATTTGATTTTTCTGAAAAGATATAATGTAAGTGTTCCGAAAATTGCTATCCAGATGGCCAGAAATACTTCACGTTCCAATAGATGTAATTGTAAAACCAAATCCGCATTAGACAAGAATTTAAATGCAAGTGCAAGTTCCAGGAACCCTAAAACCACTTTAACGCTGTTGAGCCAACCTCCACTTTTAGGTAAAGAATTCAGCCATCCCGGGAACATCGCACACAACATAAAAGGTATTGCAAGT
>JBGTDF010000349.1:0-8156 GCA_041748455.1 Planktosalinus sp. | reverse complement strand
TTTAGTGGATGCCCACGGAAATATTAGAGTCCCAACTTTAGGGGAAGTAAATGTTCTGGGTTATACTGTAGAGGAAGTAAGGGAAAAGCTGGAGAAAGATTTACTGGAAAACTATTTCAGGGCTGAAGCAAATATTTTTGTAACCGTAAAACTCTCCGGAATAAGATATACTATAGCAGGGGAGATTGGAAGTCCGGGTTCTAAAATTATTTACAGGGAACAGCTTAGCATAATGGAAGCAATTGCAAATTCGGGCGATATTTCATTAACAGGGGATAGAAGAGATGTAGTAATTATAAGACAATACCCTTATGGACAGCGTGTACATCATATTGATTTAACTACTATCGAAGCGTTGAATTCGCCATATTACTATGTAAAACCTAATGATTTGATTTTAGTGAATCCATTGCCTCAAAAGTCACTTGGCTCCGGAACAACCGCTATTCAATCTATTACAACAATTGCTTCTATTGTGAGTTTATTAGCGACCACCTTTTTACTATTCAACAGATTATAATATAAGACTATGAATGAGGAATTTGAAATAGATCAAATACAATCCAATTTTGATTTTAAGGGCTTTTTAGTAAAACTAATTTCTTATTGGCCACTATTTCTTGTATCGTTACTTATAGGTTTTGGGATTGCATATTATATAAATGTAAGGCAACTTCCGGTGTACCAGATGGGAAGTTTGATTTCGATAAAAGACGATCAAAACCCATTTTTTACCTCCAATACCAGCTTGACTTTTAATTGGGGCGGAACGACAGATAAAGTTAATACAGCCATAGTTACCCTCAAAACACGCTCACATAATGAAAAAGTGGTAGAACGCCTGCAGTATTATATGAGTTATTTGAAGGATGGCGAATATCAAATTGAAAATGCCTATAACCAAACCCCTTTTAGGGTAAAGGTAGATACTTCTAAACCTCAGATTTTAAATAAATTAATTACAATACAGGTTGTTGATTCCACAAAATATATTTTAAGTGCTTCTTTTGAAGAAGGAAATTTTCCGGTTCAGAATTTCAGTACAAAGGAAAGGAGTTCTATACCAATGCCCACACAGGAATTCAGTAGGGAGTACAGTTTTGGGCAAACCGTGGTTTTACCCTTTTTTAGTGGCGTAATAGAGCGCAGCGAAAATGCCTTACAAGTCAATAAGCCTTTTTATATCCGTTTCGGAAATTTTGATGGAGTGGTTTCCAGGTATAGAAGTATTAATATTCAACCGGAATCATCAGGATCTTCTGTCTTAAATTTATCCCTTACCGGAAACAATAAAGCAGAACTCGTCGATTATTTAAATACCACAGTACAAGTACTAGGGGAAGATGTCTTGGAGCGAAAAAATTTATTTGCCACAAAAACTATTCAATTTATTGACAGCACATTAGCCATTAAAACCGATGAGCTTTCACTCGTCCAGGGAGAGCTGGATGCGTTTAGAAATTCCTCAACAGTTTTTGATTTGAGTACAGAAGGCCAGGAAATCAATAGCAGGTTAACTGCTTTGGATTTACGTAAAAGTGCCGTTCAGCAAGAATTGAATTATTACAATACTTTGGAAGACTACTTAATCAGCAGGACTGATTACAGTAATGTACCTGCGCCTTCTGTTGCGGGAATAGGAGAGGCAAGTATCGTTTCAGGGGTTAGCAGGATTGTAACCCTTGCTGAAGAACGCAACAGATACCAATATTCTTTTAAAGAAGAAGCGCCCATTTTTGCTGATATAGACAGGCAGATCAACGCAGTGAAAGCTGTTTTACTGGAAAATATAATTTCTTCAAAAGCTTTAAAAAACAGGGAAATAAACACCATTAATAGTGATATTGCAGGTTTTGAAAGTGAAATTAGGAGACTCCCTAAAGAGCAGCAACAACTTTTGGGCATTCAACGACGCTATGATCTTAGTGCACAGGCTTACAATCTATTTTTGTCCAAACGCAGTGAAGCCGGTTTAGTAAAAGCTGCTAATGTTAGTGATGTTTTGGTGATTGATTCTGCAAAGGATATTGGGGGCGGACAAGTTGGACCCAATAACCAGCTTAATTATGTAATGGCTGCTGTTTTCGGGTTCTTTATTCCATTTGTATTTGTGTTTATTCTAGTGTTTTTTGATAATAAAATTCATAGTGTACAGGAAATTAGCAAACTTTCGCCCATTCCGGTTCTTGGGGTTATAGGAAAGAGTAAAGAAAAAGATAATCTGGCAGTATTTAATAAGCCTAATTCAGCTATCTCAGAATCCTTTAGAGCGATACGTTCCAGCTTACAGTTTATGTATAAGAAACGTGGAATTCAAGGTACTAAAACTGTGTTGGTAACTTCTTCTGTCAGTGGTGAAGGAAAAACCTTTTGTTCCATTAATATTGCTTCGGTTTTTGCACTTAGTGAAAAAAGAACAGTTTTAATAGGTTTGGATTTGCGAAAACCTAAAATATTTGAAGATTTTGATATTAAAAATGAAGTGGGCGTTGTGAACTATCTTATTGAAGATGCATCCCTTCCGGAAGTTATTCAAAAAACAAAGTATAGCCATTTAGATGTAATTACTTCAGGCCCGGTACCCCCAAATCCTTCAGAATTATTGTTAGGTGAAAAAATGAGTGAACTGATGGAGGAACTTTCTACTTGGTATGATTATATAGTTTTAGATTCCCCGCCCTTAGGTTTAGTGGCAGATTCCTTAGAACTTGCAAAATATGCAGATGCAACTATTTATATTGTAAGACAAAATTATACTAAAAAGGGAATGCTGGCAGTAATAAATGATAAATACAAAACCGGAGAAGTTAAAAATATAAGTTTTGTCCTGAATTATTTTCAGGAAAAATCAAAATATGGCTATGGTTACGGCTATGGCTATGGATATGGATATGGAGGGTATGCTAACGGATATCACGATTCGGAAAGAAAAAAAAGTTTCCTGAAGAAAATCTTTAAGAAAAGATAGCTTTAAAATATGCTAACTTTAAAACAACAAAGCATTAAACGCCTTTTTGATATTTTCATCTCATTTCTTGGTTTACTGATTCTAGCAATCCCAATTGCTTTTTGTATTGTATTTGCAGGTATTAATACAAAAATGCCAGGTTTGTTCAAGCAGTCCCGAATAGGTAAAAACGGGAAACCATTTACGATGTATAAAATAAGGACACTTAAAGGAAACAATCATAAAAATATACAGCAGATTAAAGATTCAGAAACCGATTTTGGTCGTTGGTTGCGCAATACAAAACTGGATGAATTACCGCAACTTTATAATGTTTTAGTTGGAGATATGAGTTTGGTAGGGCCACGCCCTGATGTGGCAGGATATGCAGACAGGTTGCAAGGTTCAGACCGAATAATTCTAACCATAAGACCCGGCATTACCGGTCCCGCGACAATAAAATATAAAGGGGAAGAGAAATTACTCCTTGAGCAGGAAAATCCACAAATATATAATGACACTGTCATTTGGCCAGATAAAGTAAAAATCAATAAAGAATATGTTGTAAATTGGTCTTTTATGCAGGATTTAAAATATTTAGCCTCATCCATAGTTTAAATTTTATCTTGTAAAGTAGAACACATATGTTAACTTTGCTTCGGAGATTTTTATAGAAATAAAGAAAAATTTTATATGAAAAATGCCATTTTAATTACCGGAGGAGCAGGATTTATAGGCTCTCATGTGGTTAGGCTTTTTGTCAATAAATACCCTGATTATGCCATATATAATCTGGATGCCTTGACCTATGCGGGAAATTTAGAAAACCTGAAAGATGTTGAAAATGCTTATAATTATACCTTTTTAAAAGCAGATATACAGGATGCAGAAACGATAAACAAATTATTTGAAAAATATAATTTTGAAAAGGTAATTCATTTAGCGGCTGAGTCTCATGTGGACAGGTCTATAAAAGATCCTTTGGCATTTCTAAAAACAAATGTACTTGGTACGGCAAATTTGCTCAATGCAGCAAAAGCATACTGGGGGGACAATTTTACAAACAAACTTTTCTATCATATCAGCACCGATGAGGTTTATGGGACATTAGGTAAAACCGGTTTTTTCACCGAAGAAAGTTCTTATGATCCTAACTCACCATATTCAGCTTCAAAAGCAAGTTCAGATCATTTTGTAAGGGCTTATGGCGAAACGTATGGCTTGCCTTATATTATTTCCAATTGTTCCAATAATTATGGGCCTAACCAGTTTCCTGAAAAGTTACTTCCCTTGTTTATAAATAATATCATTCAAAACAAACCGCTTCCTCTGTATGGTGACGGGAATTATACACGGGACTGGTTATATGTAATCGATCACTCAATAGCAATTGACCTAGCTTTTCACCACGGAAAAAATTCAGAAACTTATAATATTGGTGGATGTAATGAATGGAAAAATATTGATTTGGCAAAAGAACTTTGTAAGCAAATGGATGCTAAATTAGGCCGGGCATCTGGTACTTCCGAAAAATTAATTACTTTCGTAAAAGACCGTCCGGGCCATGATTTGCGGTATGCTATAGATGCAACTAAAATAATGAATGAGTTGCAATGGAGGCCCAGTGTGACTTTTGAAGAGGGACTTGCCAAAACTATTGACTGGTATCTCGCTAATGAAAAATGGTTAGAAAATGTCACTTCAGGAGCGTATCAAAAATATTATGAAAGTCAATATTTGACAAATTAATTAAAGAAATGAAAGGAATAATTCTCGCAGGTGGTGCAGGCACGCGCTTACACCCATTAACACAAGTAGTTTCCAAACAATTACTTCCGGTATATGATAAACCTATGATTTATTATCCTTTGTCGGTATTACTGTTAGCCGGAGTTAAAGACATTTTAATTATTTCCACTCCTGAAGACCTTCCTAATTTCAAAAAGTTATTTGGTGATGGATCGCAACTAGGCATCTCACTTTTCTATAAAGAACAACCTTCACCGGACGGATTGGCACAGGCTTTTATTATTGGTGAAGATTTTATTGGTAAAGAGGATGTTTGTTTAATTTTAGGGGATAATATTTTCTTTGGTGCCGGTTTTCAAAAATTACTACAAGAAGCTGCAAATGCAGTAATTCAAGAACAAAAAGCCACGGTATTCGGATATTATGTGGACGATCCAGAGCGTTATGGTGTAGCAGATTTTGATGCATCAGGCAATGTGCTTAGTATTGAAGAAAAACCTTCAAATCCTAAAAGTAATTATGCCGTTGTAGGGCTCTATTTTTATCCAAATACGGTTTTGGAAATTGCTAAAAATGTAAAGCCTTCTGCGAGAGGGGAACTCGAAATTACCAGTGTTAACAATGCTTATCTGGAGGACCAAAAATTAAAAATGCAAATTATGAGTAGAGGTTATGCCTGGCTGGATACCGGAACCCATGAAGCACTTACCGAGGCTACAGAATTTGTAAAAACAATAGAAAAACGCACCGGTTTAAAAATTGGCTGTATTGAGGAAGTTGCATACAGAAAAGGGTTTATTACCAAAGAACAACTCATACAACTTGCTTTGCCTCTTCAAAAAAGTGGTTATGGTGATTATCTTCTTAAAAAAGTGCATTAATATTCAATTCATTTATTTTGCTTTTTAACGCTGTGTTAAACCTTTTTTAAAAAATAGTCCATTGCAAAACAATACCTTAAATTAGTAGAAAATACAAGGTAGATGAAAATTTTAGTTACTGGTGCGACTGGATTAATAGGAAAAGAAATAGTAAAACAATGTCTTCAAAATAATATAGAGGTTAACTATTTAACTACCTCACAAAAAAAAATAGAAAATACACCCAATTATCGTGGTTTTTTTTGGAACCCAAAACTGGGAGAAATTGATTCTTCTTGCATAAATGGAGTTGAGGCAATTATTCATCTTGCAGGTGCTTCCATTTCTAACCGATGGACACCTTCTTACAAAGAAGAAATAATAGAAAGCCGGATTTTAAGTGCAAGTTTACTATTTAACACACTTCACAAGAATTCGCACACAATTAAGCAATTTATTTCCTCCAGTGGGGTAAATATTTATCCTGAATCCCTGAACAAAGTTTACACTGAAGATTCTCGGGAAGTTGAAAATTCCTTTTTAGGAGATGTCGTTGTAAACTGGGAAGAAGTTGCAGATAAATTTACCATTGAAAATATAAAAGTAGCAAAAATAAGAACCGGAATGGTTTTAGATGCCGAAGAAGGAGCATTGCCCAAATTGATGCAACCTATTAAATTGGGTGTTGGTTCCCCGCTAGGTTCCGGTAAACAATGGCAATCGTGGATTCATATAAAAGATATTGCAGCAATTTACTTGTTTGTTTTAAAAAATCAGTTGAACGGTATTTTTAATGCCGTAGCTCCAAATCCCGTGACCAATAAAGAAATGACACAGGCTGTAGCTAAAAAATTAGATAAACCATTATGGATGCCTAATGTACCGGCAGTAGCTCTAAATACAATGCTTGGCGAAATGGCAACATTAGTTTTACACGGACAAAAGATAAGTTCAAAAAAGCTTGAAAATGCAGGTTTTGTGTTTAAATATCCAACCATTGAAGCTGCATTGGAAGAGTTGTTATAAATAAAAAAGGGCTACTCATTTAGAATAACCCTTGTTTTATTATTGTTGGTTTTGTATTACACCTTATTAGCTTCCACTAAAATAGTAATCTCCATATCATCATTGATGAATTTATCCCCTAAATTATCAAAAATACTTTTTGAACCATAGTTTACGCCCCATTGGGTGCGGTCAATATTAAAAGGTTCGCTTTGTAGCATCATTTTATCCCCATTTAAAGAAACATTCACCGGGAATTCAATATTCCTAACCTCTTCTTTCATAGTAAGGTTTCCTTGTAACCAGGTTTTTCCGTCAGATACTCTTACGCCCGTTACTTCAAATTTACTTTCCGGATATTTATTTACGTTAAAAAAGTCACCTTCCTGCTCTTTAACAGTTCCCATTAAATGTGCTTCCAAGTCTTCTTTTCCTTCACCGGGAGCTAAATCTTTAACAACGATACTTTTCATATCTATGGTGAAATTACCACTTTCAATGGTGTTGTCCTCAGTGGTGTTGATAGTCCCTGAAGCAATATTTATGGTTCCGAAGTGTGTGCCGGTAGGTTTTCTTCCTTTCCACTCAATAGTTGAATTGTTAGTGTCAACATTATAAACTATTGCAGATTCTGAAGCAGATAGTGCATCTTGAGCTTCCTGAGCATCTGTTTGATTTTGCCTATCATTCTTGCAGGATACTGCAGTTATAGCTATAACACCTACTAAAATAAATTGGAATACATTCTTTTTCATGGTTAATGATTTTTTCTTAAGTTTTGAATGTCAAAAGTACAAGACACCTCTTAAAAATATCTTAAAATAGTATTAAAATTTTCTCCAGTGACATTTTGACATTTTTAGGATAATGGCAGTACTTTTGTAATAGAAACATTAAAATACAAAAATGCGATTTCCAATGAGCAAAAAAAATAAACAGAAAGATATAGCAACTGAACACGTAGAGGACATCAACAATATGGAACAACAAAACACCGCAGAGGCAGTAGATGTTGAAGTTGCAGAAGAAGTGAATCCTGTAGAAGAACTTCAAAAAGAAAGGGAACGCTTTTTACGTTTATTTGCTGAATTTGAAAATTATAAGAAACGCACCAATAAAGAGCGTATTGAGTTATTTCAAACAGCAGGACAAGAAGTCATTAAATCCCTGCTTCCTGTTTTGGATGATTTTGACCGTGCATTGATTGAAATTGAAAAAGAAGAAAATGATTCTTTGTTTCAGGGTGTACAATTGATCCACCATAAATTAACGGAGACTTTAAAAAGCAAAGGACTTAAAATAACAGAAGTACAACAAGGGGAAATTTTCAATGCAGATAATCACGAAGCAATCACACAAATACCCGCCCCCACCGAAGATTTAAAAGGAAAAATCATAGATGTGGTGGAAAAGGGTTATTTAATAGGCGACAAAGTGCTTAGATATCCTAAGGTAGTAATCGGGCAATAATAACATTTAAATACTTCCAATTTAGCACCTATTTTCATGAAAGAAGATTATTACGACATACTGGGTATTGACAAAAATGCTTCAGCAGCAGAAATAAAAAAAGCATATCGAAAAAAAGCGATAGA
>JBGTDF010000348.1:0-3789 GCA_041748455.1 Planktosalinus sp. | reverse complement strand
TATCTTCGGTGTTGAGTTCTTCAATTTTTAATTGCACCTTAGGGTGCCTTTTTGCAAATGTTTTAAGAAACATAGGTAGTAATGTAGGCATAATGGTTGGGATGATACCCAATTTAAATTCACCTCCAATAAACCCCTTTTCCTGGTCTACAACATCTTGCATCCTTTCTGCTTCAGCAACAATTTTTCGGGCCTGGGCAATTATTTTTTCACCAATTGCTGTAAGTTTCAGAGGTTTCGTACTCCTGTCAAAAATAAGGATACCCAGCTCTTCCTCCAGTTTTTGTATTTGCATACTAAGTGTTGGCTGGGTTACAAATGTTTTTTCAGCAGCTTTTGTGAAATTTTTGTACTCTGCAACTACTAGAACATATTTTAATTGCGTGATGGTCATCCTTATATATTTTTCTTATACAAATATAAATATAATAAGAAATTTCTATATGATAAACCAGGGATATTTTAGGAGAAGTTATTATAGGAGGCCTTTAGCTTTTATTTCCAAATATTTATTTATTGTTTTAATGGTAAGGTCTTCAGGAGCGGTCAAAACTGCTTGTATGCCTCTTTTTTCGAGTTCGCTAACCATAACCTTTTTATCAAACTGAAATTGTTGTGCAATAGTTTGATCATAAATTTCAGGCAGGGTGGAGGCATCCATTTCGATAAGTTTTTTTAATTCGGTATTTTCAAAAAAGATAACCACGAGTACATGTTTTTTAGCGATGGCCTGCAAATAAGGCAACTGACGGTGCAGGGAAGATATGTGTTCAAAGTTAGTGTATAAAAGCAGTAAACTTCTGTGGGTAATCTGGCGTTTAACAAGGGCTTGCAATGCGCCAAAATCAGCATCCAGAAAATGGGTGTTGATGTTATAGAGGGATTCCAAAAGAGTATTTAAATAGGTTTTTTTGGCAACGGCGGGCAAATAATTTTTCACTTTATTTGAAAAATCCACCATACCCACTTTATCCCCTTTTTTAAGCGCTATGTTTGAAAATGCCAGCGCACTATTTATCGCATAATCGAGCAGTTTTAATCCGTTGAAAGGCATTTTCATTACCCTGCCGCTATCAATAATGGAATACACCGGCTGCATTTTTTCATCCTGATACTGGTTTACCATCAATTGGGCATTTTTTGCGGTAGCTTTCCAGTTGACCGTTCTCACATCATCCCCCGAGACATATTCCTTTATTTGTTCAAATTCGAGCGTATTACCAATGCGTCTTATTTTTTTTAGTCCCAAATGGGAAAGCCTGTTGTCAATTGCAAGAAAATCATAGTGTTTCATTTGGATAAATGACGGATATACTTTTACCAATTGTTCGTTATCAAACGCATAGCGTCTTTTTATCAAACCTATTTTTGATGAAACAAAACAATACAAACTTCCGAAGATATATTCCCCACGTTCCACAGGGTGCACCTGGTAAGAATCTGTTTTTTTGCTTTTTCCCGAAAGGTCCAGCACTTTTAAGAAATCCCTTTTTTGGAATTGAACAGGTAAAGCGTCAATGACATTCACCTGTACTGCAAAGGTGTAGTTGTTTTCAAGTTTGATAATGACTTCGTTAAGATCACTGTTTGAAAATTTTTCCGGCAGTATGCGTTGTGCTTTAAATCCTTTATTGCTGTACAGCATGCTTATTTCAACCAGTATAATTACACCAAAAACAAGAGCCAGAACCCAAATAATCCCATAAATACCCGGATACCAGTAAGAAATTAAAAATAGTATGGCAAACAGTGTTGTCACGTAAAAAAAACGTGCCGTTAAATAAAAAGATTTAATAAAATCAATCACTTATCTTGGAATTTCTATAGATTGGGCAATTATATCAATAACAGTATCCGGTGTCATCCCTTCCATTTCCCGTTCCGGGGAAAGAATAATTCTGTGGCCTAAAACGGGGGTAAGACTTCTTTTTACATCTTCAGGGGTAACAAAATCCCGACCGTTTATAGCTGCAAAAGCTTTGGATGCATTCATAATAGCAATGGATGCCCTGGGGGAACCACCAAGGTACAAATGCGGATGGTTCCTGGTTTTATCGACTATCTGGGCGATATAACTAAAAACTTTCTCTTCGATTAAGACATCCTGTACTAAAGCCCTGTAGGTCTTAAGGTCTGTTGAAGACAGAACAGGTTCAATTTTATCCAAAGGAATATCGAGTTTTCTGTCGTGGTGTGATTTTAATATGGTTATTTCTTCGTCAAGATTAGGATACCCCACTTTAATTTTAAAAAGAAATCTATCCAGTTGAGCTTCGGGAAGCGCATATGTACCTTCCTGCTCTAACGGATTTTGGGTTGCTATAACCATAAAGGGATATTCCATTTCATATTTTGTCCCGTCCATCGTGATTTGCCTTTCTTCCATTACTTCAAAAAGGGCGGATTGTGTTTTTGCAGGGGCACGGTTTATTTCGTCTATCAAAACAATATTGGAGAATATTGGGCCTTTTTTAAATTCAAACTCTGAAGTCTTCATATTTAATATTGAGGTCCCAAGAATATCACTGGGCATAAGATCCGGGGTGAACTGAATGCGGCTAAAATCTGTTTTGAGTGTTTTTGCAAATAGTTTTGCCGTAATTGTTTTAGCAATTCCCGGCACACCTTCTATGAGCACATGGCCATTAGCGAGAAGGTTTACGATAAGCAATTCAATGAAGTCATTCTGACCAATGATTATTTTTCCCAATTGCATTTTTATGGCATCTACAGCTGTTTTTAATTCGTCCAGCGGAAGACGGCTGTTAAAATGTAATTCTTCGTTATTTGTTTCCTGATTTTCCATCTAACTTGGTTTTAAAGTTTTTTATGTTTTTATATAAGGCGCTGAGTTCTTCTTTACTAATTTGAGGTTTTTTACTTATCCTTGCTATTTCGGAAAAAATAAAAGTTAGTTCTTCTTCTGTGGAATTACTTCGGGATGCGACCGTTTGTATAAAACGTTTATCTAATTTTTCGGTTGGAAGCCGAAGTCGGGTCCTTATAAATTCCAGAAATAATATAATTTGTTTGTTTGCTATTTCCTTATGATCCTTTTTATCTAGGTACATTCCGGAGATAGTCTGTGTGTATTCATAAGATTTGTTGGTAAGTGGTTTAATAACCGGTATGGGCTTCTGTTTTCTTTTTCCTTCAAACAAGATAAAAAGAAAAACCCCTATCAGCACAAAATAGTATGCCCATTTTAAATATTTGTTTGCAAACAATACGTGTAAAGGGGATATCGCTATTTTTTTTCCGGTTTTGTAATAGTTGTCCCAGTAGATGGTATCGTTAGTATCCAGATAGGAAAGAACATTCCCGGTATATTTTACATTTTCATCCTTAAGGAGGAAATAGTTGGTAAAGATTTCCGGCTGGTTGTGCAAATAGATATTACCCTTTCCGAAAGAAACCCTGATAAAATTAATCAATGGTTTTGTGATGGATAAGGTATCATTATATGCCTGCGTTATTCCTAAAACCGTTGTTTTTAGAGTGTCTATTTCCCGAAAGTAGGATAACTCCACATCTAAATCCAGATAAAAAGGCTTTGCGGCACTTAGTTTTTCATTCACCAGATTTAGCAAAGGTTCTGTGTAAAACTTATTAAGCAGGTATGCCGAACCTGTTTTAAGTTCTAAGGTATCCAGCAGGGCACCGCTATGATAATTGGCAGCTATAAATGCCGTGTTGCCTTTTTCGGTCCAGGAAAGCAAGGATTCCATTTCCGTTTTATCAAAGGTAACGCTGTTGTTGACAAAAAAATAAGTGCCGGTAAAGGTGGTG
>JBGTDF010000347.1:0-1632 GCA_041748455.1 Planktosalinus sp. | reverse complement strand
TGTGGCAGGTCCTAATGTGGCTACTATTTTAGTTTTTTTTCTTATGGGCATTAGTCGAAATTTAAATTTTGTTTAGATTTTAATGTATTATAATCCAAGCTGTAAGCGGTTATTACTATAGGTAATTTCATGATTTTGCTTAAAAATAATTCCTCCATTTCTTTTGGGGAATCTGAAATTATTTTCAGGAAATAATCTGTTTTTTTGTACTCGGGTATCAGGTAATAGGTTTTTTCTTCATTCTCCTCTGCAAACAGGCTTCCGGCACTGGTTGTTTTTTGATAAGTGCTCCTGTATATATTTCCGACTAAAAAAATCACATTTTCTGTGGTTTCCTCCCTATGTTCAAACAAAGGAAATGAAATAGGCACGTCTTTTTGTAATAAATCCAGATCGTTCCCTTTTTTCTTTAATCGTAAACCTAAATATTTATTAAGATAAAAAGCAAAATTATAGTCTTCTTCATGACAATGTATTGCCAATAGTGAAAACTCATCTTCACAAATATTTTCCAATGTATAACGTTGCGTTGTCATTAGTATCTTATAATATGGTAAAGGTAAAATTTACTTTTCGGAAGTCCTGATATCTAATGTAAAATATTTGATAAGAATTACAAAAATAAGGTAAAGATTTAATTACTGTCTTTAGCAATTTTATTTTGCAATTTATAGTAGGCCCTTTTAGATGCACGTTCTTCTGCTTTTTTCTTTGAGGTTGCCCTTGCTTTGGAAACTATTACATCCCCCATTTTTAATTTTACGGCAAAATGTTTTATTGCATCATTACCGGTGTCATCATAAACTATGTATTGAAAAGGTTTTTTGTGTTTTTGACACCATTCAATGACAAGACTTTTATAACTTGTTATTTTACCTTCCAGTTTTTCAATATCCACATAGGGTTTAATTACCCTTTTCTGAATGAATTTTTCGCAGTAACTGAATCCTTTGTCCAAATAAATTCCCCCGACCACAGCTTCAAAAATATTCCCGTGAATGTTCATTCCAAAATTCTCAATAGGAATAGAAGTCTTGACAAATTGGATGAGGTTTAAATCCCTTCCCAATTCGTTTAAATGTTCCCTGCTTACCACTTTTGACCGCATCTTTGTAAGATAACCCTCATTACCGGTGGGTACTTTTTTGTAGAGATGCGCGGCTATGACAGCGCCCAGCATGGCATCCCCCAAAAACTCCAGGCGTTCATAATTCAAAGGGTCACCCTGATCACTTTTTATATTGGTTGAACGGTGTGTAAATGCCCTTACATAGATAGAAATATCACCGGGACGAAATCCTAAAATAGTTTTTAGAATAGTAAAAAAATTCCCGTCCTTTTCAGCACGGGAATTAAATATGTTACGAATGGATGTCATCTAAGGCTGTTATTCTAATTTTTTAAAAAGAACGCAAGCATTGTGACCCCCAAAACCAAAGGTATTACTCATCGCAATGTTCACCTTTCTTTCCTGTGCTTTATTGAGCGTAAGGTTGAGGGAGGGATCAATATTTGTATCTACCGTTTTGTGATTGATGGTGGGTGGCACTAAATTATATTGCATCGCAAGAATGGAAGCTATTGCTTCTATTGCCCCTGCAGCACCTAATAAGTGTCCCGTCATCGACTTGG
>JBGTDF010000346.1:0-2065 GCA_041748455.1 Planktosalinus sp. | reverse complement strand
TCCCCGATCTAGTCGTTACCCCCACCATTAAAGGAATACGGGAAAACAGGGATGAGCTGCTTGAAAAAGCAATGGAGATTATATTGAAAGAGTAAAACTTGCATCGAATTAGCAATAACGAATGCTATGGAAGTGGATATTAAAATACTGCAACCTGACAATTTGGAGGACTTCCATCAACTATTGACCGTTTTTGATGTTGTCTTTGAATATGAACCTTATACAAGGCCAAACGACGAACACTATAAAAATCTTTTAAGTAATCCGGCCTTCTGTGCTATTGTTGCTAAGCGGAATAGCAAAGTCATCGGCGGACTCACCGCTTATTTTCTTGACCAATACCATTCGGTAAAACCGGTATTATATATTCAGGATCTTGGAGTTATGACAGAACACCAACGAAAGGGTGTCGGAAGAAAACTGATAGCATATACCAAAGCATATTGCAGTGAAAAGAACTTGCAACTAATGTATGTTCAGGCAGAAAAAGAGGATGCTTATGCAGTGGAATTTTATCGTTCCACAAACCCCACAGAAGAACTAGATGCGGTTCATTTTAGCTATACAACAAGCGAAAGGGATACCAAAGCATAGATACTAATTCATTAAGGGGCAATGCATAGCTATTCTTTTGAAAATTTCCTAAAATACCCTTAACAAAGCACCGGTTTCATTTCCTTTTTATTAAATTGGTCACTTTCTAAGTACACCCATATTTATATACATTAATAAGTTGCCCATGGTACATAAAATTGTTCTATTTATTTTTGCTCTTAGTATAACTACCACCTATGCACAGGAAACGGAGATAGGGGAAATAACCAAAATCGATATCCTTACTTTTATGGAAAATGCCCAAAAAGAAGGTAAGATTACAAAAGACCCTATTGTCGTTGTCAATGAAAAGATGGTACTGGACCTGAACAGCATGAAGGACGACCAGCAATTTTACGGGCAGCTCTTGATCCACAAAAAAGGTAGCAAGGCTTTAGAGGCACTGTATGGGGAGAAAGCTAAAAACGGTGCCATAATCGTCAAAACCATTCCACAAGGTGTTGCAGGGGAAGGCATTACCGCCACCTATAATGACATTCTTTATTTTATTGGTGATATGCAAGTGAGTGAAGAAGAGATCAAAAAAATTCATCCGGATAATATTGCAGCGATACAGGTTGTAAAGAAGAAAGAGGAAATGGTCAAATACAGCCTTCAGGAAAGTGATGGCATAGTTATCATAACTTTAAAAGAGTAAAATCCTTCTAATTTTAGTGTAAGATTTGCTCTCTAATAGGTATTTCTGGATTTTATATTAGCTTCACATAAATCGATAATTTCCCTGATGCGCGCTTCCCGGGTTTGTACCCTTTTGGCCTGGTTAAGCCAGTACAAATAGCTTTTTCGATAGGAAGGAGCAAAGTTGAGGTAATTTTCATAGGCCGGAGAATGTTTGTCAAACGCCTGCTGCAGGTCTGCCGGGATAACTCCTTTTTCCACATCATCGAGGGTGAACCAACTGCCATTTTCTTTTGCTTTTTCTATGGTTTCCAAACCGGCACTGTGCATTAAACCTTCAGCAATCAGTATTTCTATATGCGATTTGTTGACCGCACTCCATACACTTTTTGGATTACGTGGCGTAAAATACTGTCTGCGTTTTCCATCCCCTAAACTTTTGGCAGTGGAATCTATCCACCCATAACAAAGTGCTACTTTAACTGCTTCTTCCCAGCGCATGGATTCTTTGGGATGGCTTACGGCATAAAAAATCAAATACACCCCCTGCATAGTATCATGGTTTGCAGCTAACCATTCCCGCCAGGCTTCCGCATTTTTGAAATAAAGTTCGGGCAAACTTTTCATGACAAAATATTTAAGAATCTTTTGAGAATACTTTTTTTCAAAGATGAAAAAAATAGTTGAAAAACAAACTGTATTGTTTCCTTCAAATAAGGAAATAATTAAATTTCTAAATAGTAAACCCTACCTTTATGCCACCCCATTTTGCAGAGGTTCCGGTTTCAAATTCACGGGTTATAGTGGTTCGCGCATATTCAAAATACAAGGT
>JBGTDF010000345.1:0-7898 GCA_041748455.1 Planktosalinus sp. | reverse complement strand
GCAATGTCACCTCAGGAATTATCATGTTTTTTAATTTCCCTTATAAAATGGGTGACAGGATTAAAATTCACGATAAAGAATTTGTTACTGATATTTTAACCATTGAGGATATTCGCACTTTTCAGGTAATCCTGCGCACAGACACCGGGGAGATACTATCCTATCCCAACAGTTTAATTCTTCAAAAAGGCATTACTTTGATTTCTGCCACAGACCATTATAGAGAAGATCACCCTTCAGACACAGAAGAAAAAAACCTCACAAAAACACACGATTAAAAAACACATTATGCAGAAATTTGTACTTATATATATTGCCTTTTTACTTTGCCTATCCCCTGTTTTTGCACAGCAACCACAAAAACCCACCGCTTCTGAAATATATGAGTCTATAAAAAAGCTTAACTTTCTAGGTGCTGTTTTGTATATAGCTGCACACCCTGATGATGAGAATACCAGGCTAATTTCGCATTTGGCCAACGATGTAAAAGCAAGAACTGCTTACATTTCCATCACCCGCGGCGATGGCGGTCAAAATTTAATAGGAACCGAGTTAAGCGAACTCCTGGGGATTATCCGTACCAACGAACTGGAAGAAGCCAGAAAAACCGATGGTGGCGAACAATTTTTTACACGTGCAAACGATTTTGGGTTTTCCAAAAATCCGGACGAAACCTTTAGTATCTGGGGAAAAGACGAGGTACTCAGTGATGTGGTACTTGCCATTCGCAAATTCAAGCCAGATGTGATCATCAACCGGTTCAATCACCGAACCCCGGGCACCACCCACGGCCATCACACTGCTGCAGGAATTTTGGGCGTAGAGGCTTTTGACAAAGCAGCAGATGCCGCTTCATACACAGACCAGCTAAACCATTATCCTGTATGGCAGGCAAAACGCTTGTTTTTTAATACTTCTTGGTGGTTTTACGGAAGCCAGGAAGCATTTGATCAAGCAGACAAAAGCAATCTGGTGTCCTTACAAACTGGAAAATTCTATCCTTCCCTGGGGCTTTCCAATGGGGAAATAGCCGCTTTAAGCCGAAGCAAACACCAGTCGCAAGGTTTTGGAAACACCGGAACACGTGGTGAGGACACCGAATATTTGGAACTTCTCAAAGGCGACCTCCCCAAAGACACTTCCAATCTATTTGACGGCATCAACACCACCTGGTCCCGCATAGAAGGCGGCGAAGCCATTGGCAGGATTTTGATGCCCGTGGAACGCAACTTTGACTTTAGGAATCCGGCGGCAAGTATTCCTGAACTTCTAAAAGCATATGCCTTATTAAAAGACAGGACCGATCATTGGGGCATTCAAAAAACCAAAGAAATAAAAGCAATTTTAGAAGCCTGCACCGGGCTCTTCCTCGAGGCCGTTGCAGAAATGCAATACACAGCACCGGCTTCCCAAATCAAGCTTTCGCTGGAAGCAATAAATCGCTCTGAAGTTCCTGTAGAATTGCTTTCGGTAATTTACGGGAATACTCCCCTGCTTGACGGAAAAAAAACCCTGACGAACAATGCAGGAACAACCACGGAAACCACGATCACCATCCCAAGAAACGCAGTATATACCTCGCCATACTGGTTAAAAGAAAAAGGCAGTCTTGGGCTTTACAATGTAAAAGACATCCCACAGCGCGGACTTCCCAACTTGAACCCCAATACCCCTGTAGAATTTTCCCTGTCCATTGCCGGAACGCCCATTACGTTTACCAAAGACATTGTGTATAAATACAACAGTCCGGTGACAGGGGAAGTGTACCAACCCTTTCAGGTGCTGCCGGAGGTTACCGGAAAAATAAAAGAAAAAGTATTGATTTTCCCTGATGCTTCGGCAAGGCAGATTCCGGTGATCATCCGTGCCGGAAGGGATAATGTTTCGGGGACGGTTAGTTTACAACACCCTCCGGGATGGCAGGTAAGCCTTCCGCAGACTTTTGAACTGGATAGAAAAGACCGGGAAATGGAATTCGTTTTCACCGTTACCCCGCCACAATCCCAAAGCGAAGGCCAGTTGCGGTTGTTGCTTCAGGTGGGCGATTCTTATTACGACAAAGAAATAGTGACCATAAATTATACCCACATCCCTTTTCTGCATGTGTTGCTTCCTGCGGAGGCAAAAGTAGCACGTATTGCGCTCGAAAAAAGAGGAGAAAACATCGGGTATATTGCCGGTGCCGGGGATGAAATCCCGTCTGCATTGCGACAAATAGGCTACAGGGTAAGTACGATCAACCCCGAAACCATGACCGTGGCAAGTCTTCAGAATTTTGATGCCATTGTGGTGGGCATACGTGCCTATAATGTGGTGGAAGCTTTGAAATTTAAACAGCAAATGTTGTTTGACTATGTAAAAAATGGTGGCAACCTCATCCTGCAATACAATGTTTCGCGTGGATTGGTTACCGAGACTTTAGCGCCTTATGACCTGACCCTTTCGCGGGAACGCGTCACCGATGAAAAAGCAAAAGTAACCTTTATCAATCCAAATCATCCTGTTTTGCAATCGCCCAATACCATCACCGAAAAGGATTTTGAAAATTGGGTACAGGAACGCGGCCTTTATTTCCCTAATGCCTGGGGCAAAGAGTTTACCCCTATCTTGCAAATGAACGATCCCGGGGAAGACCCGTTGAACGGCGCGCTATTGATCGCCAAGCACGGCAGTGGTCATTTTGTGTACACCGGACTGAGCTTTTTCAGGGAATTGCCTGCGGGTGTTTCCGGGGCTTATCGTTTGTTCACAAATTTGTTATCTTTATAAATCCGCTTAAGTGCGGGATTGTAAGTAATTATATAGTTCATCCCAACAATAAATAAAAACCTATGAACGACCGGCAAGAAAAATACATTTGGAAAAGGGCCTATACGGTTGTTCTGGTCCTGAATGCGGTGTACATTGTTTTGTTTTATTTATTAATGAAATCGCTGCAATAAGATGGCATTAATCGACTGGTTTGTTCTTATTACCACCCTTGTTTTTATCGTAAGTTACGGCGTGTGGAAAACACGTGGCAGCAAGAATGTACAGGATTATTTAAAGGGCGGCAATTCTTCAGGCTGGTGGACAATCGGACTTTCTGTAATGGCGACTCAGGCAAGTGCCATTACTTTTTTATCCACTCCGGGACAGGCCTTTCACGATGGGATGGGCTTTGTACAGTTTTATTTCGGGCTTCCCATTGCAATGGTGGTTATTTGCCTTGTTTTTATCCCCATCTATCACCGGCTTAATGTCTATACCGCTTATGAATTTTTGGAAAACCGTTTTGATCTAAAAACCAGATCGCTCACCGCAAGCTTGTTTTTAATACAACGCGGACTCGCAGCCGGCATAACCATATTTGCCCCTGCGATTATTCTTTCGGCAGTATTGGGTTGGAACCTTATCTTTCTGAATATCCTCATTGGTATTCTTGTAATTATTTATACCGTTTCCGGGGGAACTAAAGCCGTTAGTGTTACGCAGAAACAACAAATGGCAGTGATTTTTGGAGGTATGTTTGCCGCTTTCTTTATAATCCTAAACTACCTTCCGGAAGACATTACTTTCAGCAATGCCCTCGATATTGCCGGCGCGAGCGGTAAAATGGACATTCTGGACTTCTCTTTTGATTTTGATAACCGCTACACCTTCTGGAGCGGTATGATAGGCGGGACTTTTCTTGCCCTTGCCTATTTTGGTACAGACCAAAGTCAGGTGCAACGATACCTTTCGGGGAAATCAGTTAGGGAAAGCCAGATGGGGCTTATCATGAACGGTATGCTTAAAGTGCCGATGCAGTTTTTTATACTGCTGGTAGGTGTTATGGTGTTTGTGTTTTATCAGTTTAACCCCTCCCCGCTTAACTTTAACCCCGTGGCGACAGAAAGCGTGATGCAGTCGCCTTATGAACAGGAATACCTGGACCTGCAGAGCAGGCAAGCCACCACATTTGAAGAAAAACAACAAGCCGTTTACCGGTTTACCACCGCCACAGATGCTGCTGAAAAAGAAGCGTTGCAAGACCAAATAATAAACCTGGACGAACGGGATCGTGGTTACCGGGAAGAAGCAAAGAAACTCATCACCAAATCGAGTGATTTGGTGGAAACCAATGACAAAGATTATGTGTTCATTCACTTTATCCTGAATAATTTACCGCGGGGGATTATTGGTTTATTACTTGCCGTTATTCTAAGCGCGGCGATGTCTTCCACTGCTTCTGAGTTGAATGCGCTGGGCACCACCACGACAATGGACCTCTACAAACGCAACCACAAACGGGACGAAACGGAAAGATACTACCTCAGGGCGTCCAAGTGGTTTACCTTATTATGGGGATTGATAGCCATAGGCATTGCCTGTGTTGCCAATTTGTTTGACAACCTCATCCAACTCGTCAATATTATAGGCTCTATTTTTTATGGGAATGTACTGGGTATTTTTCTCCTTGCCTTTTTTGTAAGATTTGTAAAAGGGCACGCGGTATTTATGGCTGCTCTTATTACGCAGGTCATCGTCATTTATGGTTGGTGGATGGACTGGATGCCTTATCTGTGGCTCAATTTATTTGGTTGTGCGCTGGTGATGGGTATTGCTATTGTTTTGCAGACTTTGAGGAGTAAATAGGTTGTAGGTATTTAGGTATGAGGTCTTAGTTCCGGAAGTTGAACTTGCCTGAACTGAGGGAAGTCTGAGTTTCGAAAGCTGTCTTAATAAAATTTAGGCTCTTTTTTTACCGCAAAGAGATTTTATGAGCATTTAGGAGTATTAAGATATTTCTGATAGTTTTTGCCGTTTTTAGCTGTTTGCCCCATCCCTAAAGGGTGCAGCGAAAAACTCATTAGTTGGTTTAGACTACTTATGTTTCTTTGAATATTACGTTAACTTACAATAAATGCTTTCTTTCTGCTTCTTCGCTTAAACCTTCAATATACTCCAGTCAGTTTAACTCATCTACTGCCAAACATTTTTTTAACGTTATACTGTCTAAAAAAAAGAAAACCGCCCAACGAATCAGGCGGTTATCCAAATCAAAAAGAAAACAAAGTTAGTTTATAGCTTTTCAAAGCGTAAGTTATCGATGCTACCATCCCCGCTTACATCTTTAAGATCGATAGCAGAACTGGTAAATGCTTCCACATCCCAGTCGTCGTTAAACTCGTCAAAGGGTTCCTGAGAACCAAAATCCAGCAACAAATCCAGACCACTGCCATTACCACTGACGGTAACCGCCCAGCTTCCTGTAAGGGTTTGACTGCCATTGTTTGCAGTTACTGTACCGTTAGAAAGAAATTCAACTGTGTATGCAGTATATGGCGCTGTTTGATTGTTACCTTCTTCCAAATAGCTTGCAACAAACCAAGGACCTGAAACCATTGTATCAATAAGTAATTGTGCATTGCCGCCACCGGTACAGTTTTCAGCGGGTGTTCTGCCAAATTTAAGGATATCTGTACCACCATTTCCTCCACTTACATCCAGCAAAGAAATTAAATTTGCATTAAACTCCACCACATCCCAGTCGTCGTTTAAGTCCTCAAATGGATCGTCATTTCCTTGAATTTGGAAATTAAGTACAAGATCCAGACCACTGCTGCTGTTCTGTACTACCCAGGTGCCGTTGACAATATTTACTGAACTTGTTGCGGTCACTGTTTGATTAGCATTAAAATTGAAAGTATATGCCACATAATGACAAGTTTCAATAGTACCATCATCGTCCAGCAGGTTTACAAACCAGTCCCCTGAAGTTAAGTTTTCAATGAAAGAACCTGTGTTCCCTCCTGTTCCACCACCGGTGTTAGGGGTTCTTCCAAAGGTTAGAAAGTCCACGCTTCCGTCACCCCCACTTATGTGTTTTAAACGAATGATTTGTGGTGTCACTTCCAGGATATCCCAATCCTCATCCAACTCATCAAAGGGGCTGTTTGTTCCAAAAAATAAAATAAGATCGGGAGTAGAACCGCCGGTTAGATTCCAAGTGCCGTTTATTGGATTGGTTCCATTTGTGGCCAGAGCAGTTTGATCTGCATTAAAGTTGAATTGGTATTCGTTAAACAAAAATGTCTCATCCTGATCGTCAAAGAAATAATTGACATACCAGATGCCATCCGTTAAAATATCGGTGAAATTACCGGGTATTTGCCCTCCGGAAGTATCACAAGCTAAAATAATGTCTTGCAATTCCTGCAGGTTGTTTATTTGCACGACATCTCCATTATCAAGCGTAACGCTTATTGGAAAAACAATGGAAAAGCTAGAGCCGGATTCTAAATTGCTAATAAAAAGCAACATTTCTGCATCGCTGCCAATAGTTTGCGTACCGGTTTGCTGACCTGCTGCATTGAAGATGTTTAAAACAATAGGGTAATTTAAACTGATGCACGTAATCGCTGTTGGCTCCGTAGGTAGTTCAGACATACGTGTTAATAAATTGGCCATTAAGGATGTCTTGTCAATCGTGGTAGCTGTATCATCCGGTAATTGCACTTCGTCTGTGCTGCAAGATGTTAAGAGTAGAAACCCCAGAATTAAAAAGATGGGTAAAAGAGCAAGTTTTTTCATAATTTATTAAATTAGTTTATTTGCTAGTAGAACAGGATGCCTTACTCTTACCCTACTTCATTTTAAGAAAATATTATTATTTGAGGGATTTAGCCTTATTGGAACCGGTATAGGAAATGAGCATACCTGAATTTGGTTGCTTTTTTTTTGTTTAATAATTAATTTTAAATATTGGTTTTTTACCGCAAAGTGAGTAAACCTGTCTTCCGACAGGCAGGGATGCAAAGGGCCGAAAAGAAATTTTTATTTTATACTCAGCAGTGGCTGAGTGTTATATACTAAATGGTAAAGTAGTTTTTTTGAACTAAGACCCTGCAAATGGCGAACCAAATATGCCAACGGCAAGTTCTGCCCAAATGAGAATGAATCCCAGTAAAACTCCTCCACAAATAAGAAGTCTGTTGGTTTTGCTTTTCACATTTCTCAGTATAAGTTCACAGGTTAAACCTGTACCTACTAACAGCACTCCCATAATAAGGAAGTCTCTAAGGTCCCAGTCCACTTCGGTGGTGAACTGCATGGCAATAAGAGGAATAAGCAACAGTATAGCCACGGCTGCAAGAATTAGAAGTAATCGTTTGTTTTTCATTTTACTAGATTAAAATTAGACAAGTTATAAAGTACTTTGAAATACAAAGTAAAATAAAAAAACCGTAGCTTTTACAATTTGGTGGAAAAAGTTTTGGGTTATGGCAGGTTTTAACTTTTTGATGATTTTGGGTGTTAACCGGATTTCGAGTTGCCGTGTTTGCGGGGTTTCGAGAATTGTTAATTCGTGATTCGTTGATTTGTGCCTTGTGATTATTTCATTTAATAATTTATTTTCCGGTTCTCGATTCTCGAATTTACGATTCTCGATTCATTGGATTCTCTTTTTAAACCCATTTGACACCATTTGACACCATTTGACACCAATTGACCCTTTCTGACACCATTTGAACCAATTTCTTAAAATTACAGGGGTTTTCTCCCAGTCTTCTCCCAGTCTTGTTCCAGTGAGGTTTTTAAAAATGCGGTTTTTAAAAGGAAATGTGGAAGAAAGCCGAAAGGAAACTTTGCTTACCTACTTTACAGGGTTTTCAATGTCATTGTGATTGGTGTTGTTGTTAATTATTTTATATTTGTTTCAGTCTCTGTAGCTTTTTAAGCGAAGGAGACAGAATCCCCACTAAATTTAAAGATGCCGAAATATTTTTTATTGGTTGTATATCAGCCATAAAATTAAAATCATGTCGTATATACCGACGTTACAGGGTATGCAAAATAGAAAAAAAGCATATCGGACTTTAGCGGAGTTGTGTTTGATTTAGATTTCCAATCATTGCGAAGGAGTTCGAAAATAG
>JBGTDF010000344.1:0-4530 GCA_041748455.1 Planktosalinus sp. | reverse complement strand
TGTTTGATAATGGGTTGTCCGCTAAAGTTTTTACTTTTGTTCATAGTGATTTAGTTCTGCAAAACCAAATTACTAAAAAGCGGGAAATCCTATGTTGGAAATCCCGCTTTTAAAAAAAGTTTTATCGGACACTACTGATTTAAAATCAAAAAAACAACTAATAAAAAAAATCATTTATATTTGAAATAATTAACAAACACTCCTTAAGGAAAAGTCCAAATTAGTTTGAAGACATACATTTATATCATATTTTTTATTTTGAATTAATAATAATTTTCGCAAAATAGTTATCCTTATATACTTGCGTAAACAAGTATATTTATTTAGTTATGCTTTAGAACTGACTAAAGTCAATTGTGGGCATCTGTGAAAATTAAACTCCAATAAATTTCAAAGGGGGATTAAAAACTAAGCGGGGAGAGTTCCAAATATAGTTTTTTATTTTAAACAAGCAAGAGAAAATGTTAAATCTAAGCCAAAAATTTTAGTAAGGCTTAATAATAGGAATTCTCAATATGAAGAGAAAAATTATTAACCACTTTCCTTGCGAAACTATCTTAAATTAAATAAAGAAGAATTGAATATTGTTGTACCTATGTTGTACCTGAAAAACAAAAAAAGCTTTCGATTTCTCGAAAGCTTTTTGTTTACTAGTAGCGGGAACAGGACTCGAACCTGTGACCTTCGGGTTATGAGCCCGACGAGCTACCTACTGCTCTATCCCGCGATGTAATAAAATAAAGTCAGATGTTTTTTAAATGTCAACCATACATTGACCATCATTCCTATCGGACTGCAAATATACAACAGATTTCTTTTTCTGCAATAGCTTTGGTAAATTCTTTCAGAAATAAAAAACAGGGGGATATTACTTTCTTTTTGACTTGACAAAAAAGTAAATCAAAAATGAAAAAACAATAACCAGTATTAGAATATGAATATATTCAAGCAAATCAAAAGCCATTCCCGAGTGATTAGGTTAGTATATATACTTACGAAATAGAAAACATTTTGGGTTTTACAGAAAATTATAAGTAAATGTTAAACTTTATGGGATCCCCATATTTTGGGTATCTTTATTCCATGAGGAAGAAAATCGTTATAATTGTAGGAAGTATTTTAGGTGTAATTCTTCTGGTTATCATCGGTTCCTTTATTGCAAATCCCATTATAGAGAGGAAAATAAAAGAAACTGTAGCAAAGGAAATTCCGGAAGGGTTTGAGGTCAACGCCTATGAAATTTCTGTAAATTCCCTCAAAGGTTCTGCCTATATTAAAAACCTGCAGGCGATCGCTAATGATACTACCCTGGTGCCTAAAGATTCCCACATCAGTTTAGCGAAGGCTTCCTTTGAAAATCTGAATTACAGAAAATACTTTTTCTCTGACAAAATTGCTTTTAATAGCATGACCCTTACGGATTTGCATGTCGTGTCTTACAGGGATTCCACGGCCTCAAATACAAAAGAGGAAGAACGAAAAGAGTTTAAAGAAAAAATAAGCAGCGGTAAGTTTACTTTGGAAAATGCTTCCTTTTTACTTAAAAATGGTGATGAAAGTACCTTTTTAGAAGTAGACAGCCTCTACTTTTCGGTAAAGGATGTTGTGGTTAATAACACCACCTTGCAGGAAAAAATACCTTTTTATTTTTCGGAAATGGAATTGGAAACAAGGGATTTCTTTTACCAGTTAAATGAACAGGATGAACTCTCCTTAAAAGAATTTTCAGTAAAGGATAAGCAACTTCAAATTAAAAATATTGCCATTCAAACTAGGACAGATACTTTACAAATACCAGATATTGCAAATAAAAGGGATATAAAAAACATTCAGATTCCATCCCTCACCATCAGCGATCTTCACTTTAAAGTAGTGGAAGATACATTTCAACTATTTGGAGAGGACTTTGAGATAGAAAATCCCTCATTAAACATCCAAAAAGCATCGAAAGAGGTTGCCCAGAAAACCGGCAAACCAAAAAAAGATACTAAAGAGACAAAGGAATTTCCACTTCCGTTCTCCTTAACTTCCTTAACTATAAAAAATTCAGCAATTACTCTGCTGAATCCTGATGAAAGTGTTCATTTAAAGGTAGACGATTTTAATTTCTCCCTCAAAGATCTTGTCTTGAATACAGCAACTTTTCAGCAAAAAATACCTTTTCGGTTTTCTGATGTAGAAATTAAAAGTAATGCTATTCAATATGAGCTTAATGCTTATGATTTGCTTTCGCTAAATACGTTTTCAATACAAGATAAAGAACTGCAAATTGAAAATCTGGCCATACAAACCGTCTATTCTAAAACTGAACTTTCCAGGGTGATTTCCAAAGAACGGGATCATATGGATGTGAATATCCCTATATTTCTTTTGAAAGACTTCTATTTTAACACATTAGATACCAGTTTTGAAGTTAGTGGTAGTAATTTAAGACTTGACAATCCGGCATTGAAAGTGTACAGGGATAAATTAGTTACAGATGACACCAGTATCAAACCTCTTTACAGTAAAGTGATTCGCGAAATCCCTTTTCCATTGACCATAGATTCCTTGTATATTACCAATGGTTCTATTGATTATGAAGAAAAGGTAAAAGCAGATCAGCCTGCAGGTAAAATCTTTTTTACAAATCTGAATGCCTACATTGGTAATTTCAGTAATACCTATGCCAAAGGCGAAAAAAAGACCACAATCGATATTCGCACTACTTTTATGGGTGAAAGCACATTGTCCATTAACTGGAATTTTGACATCAATGAACCCGATGATAAATTTCAAATTCAGGGCCAATTGGAAAGGATGAATGCTGCAAAAATAAATCCTTTTACAAAATCAAATCTAAGAGTAGATATGTCAGGTCAAATAATCAAGACCTTTTTTAATATTCATGGAAACAGAAACACATCACAAATGGATTTTAAAATAAATTATAAAGACCTAAAGGTGGAAGTATTAGATAAAAATGACAGAAAAAACTGGTTGTTTTCTGCGGTCGCCAATATTTTTGTCAAGAAAAGCAGCAGTAGCAGTGAAGGAACTTTCAAAGAAGCAAATACTACCGTGGAACGTAACAAGGACAAATCCTTTTTTAACTATTTATGGATTAATATTATGGAAGGGTTAAAACAGGTAGTTGTTGCCATTTAATAATCTCTATTGCTCCAAATCCATTGCCTCAAATACTATTAAATCACCATCCTGAAAAGCCACGGTAATTTCTATAGGATTACAACAAACTTCACAATCTTCCACATAGGTTTGTTTAGGGACAGAAACATCCAAAAGCATCGAGATTTCCTCCCAACAATATGGACATTGAAAAAAATGTTCTTCCATAGTCAAATAAGTAATATGTTTTATTTGGTAATCTTACTAAAAATCAACGGTCAAAAGCTGACCTGTAAGTTGTAAAAGTTCAAGTTCTGCAAGTTTGGCCTCATATTTTGCGAGGTTTTTTGTCGTTCTGGCATTTAAGAGATTTAATTGCGCCTGCCGTAGTTCCAGAGAAGAAATCTGTCCAGACTTATACCGCTCATCAGATCTTTCAAAATTGATTTGTGCTACCTCGACATTGCTTTGCTGCATTCTGTAAATTGCCAAACGGTTTTCATAATTTCCTTTTGCATTTGCAATATCCCGCTTTACTTCAGTTCTAATCTGCTGTTGAAATAATTCCTGGTTAGTTATCTGAAGTTTTGCGTTTTTAAGCGTGGTGATTGCCCCACCACCGTCAAATAGATTCCACGTTAAGTTTACCCCTCCGGAAAAACCATAGGTGGTATTAGATGCAAGAAAATTAGTAGACGGGAAATTTCCCTGATTCCAGCCATAGGAACCCGTTAGACCTACTCTAGGTAAAAACAATCCCTTGCCGGATTTATATGCATAATCACTTATAATAATATTTTGTTGTGCTTGTAGTAGACGTATATTATTTTCTTCTGCTTCCCTAAGAAATTCTTCCAGCCTAAGTTCGTTAGTGAAAGCAACTAAAGTGTCCACCTCAAATTGGCGCTCCAAATTTGTATTTAAAATGACGGTAAGATCCCTTTTTGTATTGCGCAATAACTGTAGCGAATTCATTAAATTAACACTATCTGCAGTAATATCTACCTGGGCATTAAGCACTTCAAGTCGTGTATTTTGACCATATTCAAATTGATACTCAGCACGGGTCAATCGTTCTTTAGTGTTCTCCAGCGTTTCTTCAAGAACCGTTACATTTTCGGTTAGCCTTGCAACTTCATAATACACAGAAAATAACTGAAGGATAGTGGTTTCAATGGTTTCCCTGGCCTCCAGCGCAGATAAATTGTATTGTTCTTTTAAAGCTTTGTAATTATAATGTCTTCCAAGGCCATCAAAAAGCAGGTAATCCATATTTATGGAAGCATTATAACGCACGGTTTCAGCGCCATCTTCCCTTCTTACGGTACCGTCCTGAAAAGTGGCATCCTGATCTTCAATATTGTAATTTGTGCCTGCTATTCCGGTCAGGGATGGTAAATATCCCGAATTTAAAAATGCGGC
>JBGTDF010000343.1:0-2914 GCA_041748455.1 Planktosalinus sp. | reverse complement strand
GGTTTCATTGATTTGTTTTGGAAAAACACCTTTAATAAGCAAAACCGATCCGGATATTATGATGATGATACTAATAATGCGCTTTACCTGATAGATGCGATAAGGCGTAAGTTTTTTATTTAATTTTTTTGCAAGTAATATTTTTCCAATATCAATAATGAGATAAGTTACCAAAACAGTACTGAAGAAAACAGTCATCCTGTTTGTGTCCATTTCCAGTTGCGGACCAAAAACAATTATTAATCCCAACCAAAAACCCAAAACGCCTATGTTTATAAAGTTCAGCACAAAGCCTTTGGCAAAAAGGGTTATGTAGTTATTTTTATTAATGATAATTACCGTGGGATCTGTGGTGCGTAGATAACTGGATTTATTTTTAATAAGCGATATAATACCATAAACCAGAAGAATTCCCCCTCCAAAAATGAATAATGCGGGATCATCTTTTATTTTTGAAAGTAACTGGCTTGTACTAAAATAAGCGATGAGTATAAAGACAATATCTGCAAATACAACGCCCAAATCCAATGCCAGTGCAGCTCTAAATCCTTTAATGGCACTTGTTTCCAGGAGTACAAAAAATACAGGGCCGATAAGAAAGGCGAGAAAAAATCCCAGCGGAATTGCTGCAAGTATATCTTCTATCATTAACAATGGATGTTTCCCCAAAGTTACCAAAAGTTTATATAATAGCGCAGGGTATTTATTTTTCTATCTCATCACGTTTGCCAAGCATCGTGAAATCCAAATGTTTTTTAACCAAATCAGCGTTTTTCACCTTGACATACACCTCATCCCCCAGCTGGTATACATTTTTGGTTTTACTTCCCACAACAGCATATTCATCCCTGTCAAACTGGTAATGATCGTCTTTTAGATCTCGTAAACTTACCATTCCCTCACATTTGTTTTCTACAATCTCCACATAGATTCCCCATTCTGTCACACCGGAAATTACACCTAAGAAATCTTTATCCTTATGGTCAATCATATACTTTATCTGCATATACTTGATACTATCCCGTTCTGCATTAGAAGCTAAACTTTCCATTTCACTGGAATGCCTGCATTTCTCTTCATATTCATCTTCTTTTACGGTTTGGTTTCCATCTAAATAATGCTGTAATAATCGATGTACTATCACATCCGGATAACGGCGTATTGGTGAGGTAAAATGGGTGTAATAATCAAAAGCAAGTCCGTAGTGACCAATATTATGTGTCGTGTATTCTGCTTTGCTCATACTGCGAATTGCCAAGGTATCGATAAGGTTTTGCTCCTTCTTTCCGGAAACATCTGCCAACAATTTATTTAAAGAGGCGCTTGTGGACTTTTTATCCTTTGTGTTTAACTTATATCCAAAACGTTTTATTATTCCCTCTAAAGCTGCTATTTTTTCGTCATTTGGCTCATCATGTACCCGGTAAACAAAAGTCTTTTTAGGTGCTTGTTTACCTATAACTTCTGCAACTTTTTTATTTGCAAGAAGCATAAATTCTTCAATAAGGTGATTAGCGTCTTTACTTATTTTAAAGATTATTCCTTCCGGATTAGCATCTTTATCCAACTTGAATTTTACCTCTACTTTATCAAAGGAAATAGCGCCGTTTTGCATGCGTTTGCGACGCATGGTTTTGGCTAATTTATTTAATGTTACAACAGCTTCCACTACATTTTCTTTTGCCTGGTAAGCTTTTCCGGTTAATGATATTTCTGAAGGTATTTCCCCTTTTCCGGTTTCAATAATTTGTTGTGCTTCTTCATAAGCAAAACGGGCATCACTGTAAGTTACCGTTCTTCCAAACCATTCTTTTTTAACCTCTGCTTTTTGGTTAATTTCAAATACCGCTGAAAACGTATACTTTTCTTCATTAGGTCTTAAAGAACAGGCATTGTTGGATAAAATTTCAGGTAACATGGGCACTACGCGGTCCACTAAATAAACAGAAGTAGCACGCTCATAAGCTTCATCATCTAAAATGGTTCCCGGTTTTACATAATAGGAAACATCGGCAATATGAATACCTATTTCATAATTTCCATTTTCCAAATATCTAAAAGAAAGGGCATCATCAAAATCTTTTGCATCTGCAGGGTCTATCGTAAATGTCAAGACATCCCGCATATCCCTTCTTTTCTTAATTTCATCTGCCTGGATAGATGTGTCTATTTTATTGGCAAAATCTTCTACTTCCGGCGGGAAATCATAAGGCAAACCATATTGAGCCAATATCGAATGTATCTCTGTATTGTGCTCTCCCGGTTTTCCCAGTACTTTTATAACATTTCCAAAAGGGGAATCTGCTTTTTCAGGCCAGTCTTCCAGTTCTACAAGAACTTTATCGCCATCTTCTGCATTATTGATTTTGTTTTTAGGAACGAAAATATCGGTGTACATTTTTGCATCTGTCATTTCCACAAAGGCAAAGTTTTTCTGTATTTTAATAACCCCTACAAATTCGGTTTTATTCCTTTTTATAATTTTGGTTATTTCCCCTTCGGTTTTCCCGTTCTTTTTTCTTCGGAAAACATATACTTCTACTTCATCTCCATGCAATGCTTTGTTCAAATTATTATTTGAAATAAATACATCTATTGCCTGATCTTCTACAATAACATATCCCTGACCTCTTCCGGCCATATCGAGTCTTCCTATAAAATAATCTTTGGAACGTATAATTTGATATTTTCCTCTTTCAGGTTCACTCACTTTTTCTTTTCCTTGCAGATCTTTCAATTTTTTTATAATCTGATTTCTGCTACTGGCATCATCGACACCAAGTTTAGCAGCAATTTGTTTATAATTAAAAGTTTTATTGGAATCTTGGTTTAGTATTTTTAGGATACTTTCGGAAAGGTTGGGTAGTATATTGTGACTTTTCTTTTTTTTATTTCTTGTCATTCATCATTCATT
>JBGTDF010000342.1:0-3444 GCA_041748455.1 Planktosalinus sp. | reverse complement strand
TTAGAAACACCCACCTACAAAGAATATTTTAAAAAAGTTTTTCAAAACACAGAACTTACAAATAGCATGATTAATGCAACCAGTAAAACCGAAGACTTTTTATTTTATGATACCTCGTTGCGATGGCTTAACAGAATTTCCCCAAAAGACTTTATTCGGGTCAATTTTCTTTTTACCAGTAATAACCTCTTTTTTCAACAAGATGAATTTAGAACTAGCCTTATACAATCGAGAATCAGTAATTTGAAACAAACTAATCTTGGAAGCGGAATTTTTTATGAAAGAGACTGGAATAAAAATCTGTCAACCAGTGTTCAAATTTATGGTTCTAATTACAGAATTGAAGCGACAAACATTAATGTTATAAATCAACAACAACTCATTCAGGAAAATGATGTAATGGAGTATGGTGTCAAATTAATTTCACAGTATTCCATAAGTCCAAATTTTACATTGCAGAGTGGTTATCAACTTAATGAAACCGGCACAACAAATTTTGAAGAAATAAACAACCCGTTATTTAGAAGATCTATTAAAGAAGCACTTATAACAAATAGTGTTTTTTCTGAAATACAATTTCAGTCCAATTCAAATAAAACTTATTTAACAGCAGGCGGAAGATTAAATCATATTAGTGGATTTAACGAAATACTTTTTGAACCCAGAATAAGCATTAATCAAAAATTTCTTACTTATTTTTCCACGGATTTGCTTGCGGAACTAAAAAGCCAGACCACATCCCAGGTAATCGATTTACAGACTGATTTCTTGGGAATAGAAAACCGAAGATGGATTTTATCAAACCCAAATGAGATACCGATTATTAAAAGTAAACAGATTTCTCTTGGTCTTAACTATAGCAGAAATGGCTGGCTATTGAATGCGGAAGGATACTTAAAGGAAGTAGATGGTATTACAACGCAAAGCCAGGGATTTCAAAACCAATTTCAATTTGCAAGAACTTCCGGAAGTTATATGGTTAAAGGAATAGATTTTCTTATCCATAAAAACTTTAATGATATTTCCGGGTGGCTAAGCTATTCCTATGCAGATAACAATTATACCTTTGAAGAATTATCACCTACTATTTTCAAAAACAATATTGATATAAATCATGTTGTTTCCACGGGAGTTTCTTACACAATCAATGATTTTAAAGTATCTTCAGGATTAAACTGGCACACCGGAAAACCTACTACAAATCCTGTAGAAGGCGAAGAAACTGTAAATTCGGAAATAAATTATCACTCTCCAAACAGCAGTTCACTTCCTGATTATTTTAGGGTAGATATATCAGGAACCTATAATTTTAAACTCAGCAAAAATTTAAATGCATTTGCAGGTATATCTGTTTGGAATTTGCTGAACACAAAAAATACCTATAATTCTTTTTTTAGAATTAACAGGGCAACAGACCTGGAACATGTGAACCAAACAGCTCTTGGGTTTACGCCAAATTTTAGCTTTAGAGTGTTGTTTTAACTATTTATTCTTCTCCTTAATCCACTTGCTTAAATACTTGGTGCTTTGCAAGCTGTGGTGAGCCAATAAGCTTCCAATAAAATTATTTTCCCTGTGTGAATCTATATTTTCCGCAACCAAATTAATTTTCTCCAAAAATATTTCTTCAAATTTAATTGCTAAAAAACGTTGGTCCAAAATGGTAAAACCGTTTTGCCTGCTAGCTTCCCACATAAGTCTATCCTCATATAATAGCGCTGCTTTCTCCACAAAATCCGTTGAATTATCTTCAATAAATCCACTCCACTCTAGGTCGCCTGCAATTCCCTCGGCTCCTAATGGCGTAGTGATGCTAGGTGTGCCGCATTGCATTGCCTGTATGAGTTTCCCTTTTAAACCGGCACCAAAACGCAATGGTGCAAGCATCACCCTGGATTTTCTTATTTTCTCTAAAGCATCCTCTGTCCAGCCGTTGAAGAAGAATCTTTCGGCCGGTTTGTGAAGTTGTTTTAAATGGTCCGGGGCATAAGCACCATAGCAATGCATTTCTGCTTCGGGTAGTTGTTTGGAGATAAGGGGCCATATTTCATTTCTTAATTCCAAAACCGCATCAATATTGGGTTGATGTTTGTAATTGCCTAAAAATATAAAATGATTTCGTTCTTCAAAAGATGGTGCGTTTTCAGCAGTCTGAGGAATGTTTTCCAACAAGAATGGCAAGTAATGCAGAATGGAAGTATCTATTTTAAACCGTTCTTGAAGCAGTTGCATTTCTTCTTCTGAAATAACAAGTGAAATATCAGATCTGTATATACTTGCAATTTCCCGTTTTGCTAAATCAGATTCTAAAAAGTCTATTTTCTTTTCTTGCTTTACGGAAATTTGCCTGGCATTTCTCAAAAAATGAAGATCTTCAGTATCCAGAATTCGTACTGCTTTTGTGCATACCTCAGCAACTCGCCATCCAAATTGTTCTTCGGTATAAAAACGATCAAACAAGACCAGATTGGGATTTACTTCTTTTAAAAATTCGTCAAACCCAGAATCATTTAGCTTTATCAGACTTTCCGTAATTCCCAAAACATTTAAATCTTCTGAATAAATAGATTTTTCAGCGGTGGAAACAAATGTAATTTTAAAGTCATTTTTCAGAAAGAAATGTATCAATTGCATCATACGTACCCCGGCACCTGTGGTTCCAGGTTCGGGCCAAACGTAGCCTATGATCAATAGTTTTTTCATTTGATAAAGTCTTATAAATCTTCTAACCGGTAAACAGAAGTTTTTACCTGAGTGATTTTATCCTTTAAATCTGTCCAGGCAAAGTAAACCTTATCCCCCAAAACCTTCATCTGCGGAAACCCGGAAGCACGGGATGCATCTGTTTTAGTAACTGTAATTACTTCACCCGAAGCCCCATCTACCGAAACTTTTCGGAATTGAATAAAAATATTTTCTTCACTATCTTCCATCCAACTCACCAGCGCATTATTTTCATCAAGCATAACAACATCCACCCGCCCCATCGGATTTCCAGAATCTATTCTAATGGGATTATCAAACTGTTCCCCGTTGTTGTTTGAAAATGCTACATTGACTTTACTTACCCCATTGGCAGCAGTAAACCATGCAACAGCAATCGTGTTTTCAAAAGCAGCTACTCTCGGTCCATTTACAGGGCAACCTGCTATCTCCCAATTGTCCTGGAAAACCGTAACCGGATCTGTCCATTTTTCACCATCAAACCTTACAATGGAAATATCCCTCACTTCGGTTTCTGAACGGTCTCTGTAAACTACTACAGGTCCGTTTGCTGTCATCGCTGATGAAGTCTGGCAACAATCACACACGCTTTCATCCAAAAGAAACTCATTGTCAAGCGTACCATCTGGATTAACTATCCCAGCCCTTAAAGTCATTGCACCACCATCATGCCCATGATGACCACCGGATGTATTCCTGCCATCCAGCCAGCTTACCAGA
>JBGTDF010000341.1:0-5360 GCA_041748455.1 Planktosalinus sp. | reverse complement strand
TCGAAAAGAAAAAGAAGAAACAAACACGGTTTTAGAGAGCGTATGGCTTCTGTGAACGGTAGAAAAGTGCTTGCAGCTCGTAGAGCTAAAGGCAGAAAAAAAATATCTGTATCTTCTGAACCGAGACACAAAAAATAATGATTTCATTATTAAAATACAAGGTGTTACTTTTTATAAGTAACACCTTTTTTTATACATTACATCTGCGTTTAATCTAAGTATCTCTGTAAATGCCTAAAAATAAAGACTTAAAATCCATTTTAATCATCGGTTCAGGACCTATTGTTATCGGTCAGGCTTGTGAATTTGACTATTCAGGAACCCAGGCTCTTCGATCCCTTCGGGAAGATGGAATTGAAACAATTCTTATCAATTCCAATCCGGCAACAATTATGACCGATCCTACTATGGCCGATCATGTCTATCTGTTACCACTTACCACAAAATCCATTATTCAAATACTGAAAGAACATCCGCAAATTGACGCAGTGCTTCCCACCATGGGTGGACAAACCGCATTAAACCTGTGTATAGAAGCAGATGAAAAAGGGATTTGGAAAGATTTTGGTATCGAACTTATTGGTGTGGATATAAATGCCATAAATATAACTGAAGACAGGGAAAAATTTAGAGTCCTCATGGAGCAAATAGGAATTCCTATGGCACCACAGGCAACGGTGACTTCCTATCTTAGAGGGAAAGAAATTGCCCAGGAATTTGGTTTTCCACTTGTAATCAGGGCTTCTTATACCCTTGGGGGCGCCGGTGCATCCATTGTATACAAAACGGAAGACTTTGACGAACTCCTCACCAGAGGTCTGGAAGCTTCCCCTATTCATGAGGTGATGATTGACAAGGCTTTAATAGGCTGGAAAGAATTTGAGTTGGAACTGCTTCGCGATAAAAACGACAATGTAATTATTATTTGTAGTATCGAAAATATGGACCCAATGGGCATCCATACCGGTGATTCCATCACTGTGGCTCCTGCAATGACATTGTCTGATAAGACGTATCAGAGAATGCGGGATATGGCCATAAAAATGATGCGTAGCATAGGCGATTTTGCCGGGGGATGTAATGTACAATTTGCTGTAAGTCCGGATGAGAAGGAAGATATCATCGCAGTGGAAATAAACCCAAGGGTTTCCCGTTCATCTGCCCTAGCATCTAAAGCCACCGGATATCCCATTGCAAAAGTTGCTGCAAAATTGGCTATAGGGTATAACCTTAACGAACTTGATAATCAAATCACCAAAACCACCTCTGCTCTTTTTGAGCCTACTCTGGATTATGTAATAGTAAAAATTCCAAGATGGAATTTTGACAAGTTTGAAGGCAGTGACAGGACATTGGGACTTCAAATGAAATCGGTAGGGGAAGTAATGGGAATAGGGCGTTCTTTTCAGGAAGCCTTGCACAAAGCCACACAATCTTTGGAAATAAAGAGAAACGGTCTTGGAGCCGACGGAAAAGGGTATAAAAATTATGAACAGATAATAGAAAAACTCACCTACGCAAGTTGGGATAGGGTATTTGTGATTTATGATGCAATTCAAATGGGAATTCCGTTGAGCCGCATTCACGAGATCACCAAAATTGATATGTGGTTCCTAAAACAGTATGAAGAACTGCATTTACTGGAAAGGGAGATATCTAACTACAAAGTAGAAACCCTTCCACGCGAACTGCTTCTCGAGGCTAAGCAAAAAGGGTTTGCAGACCGTCAGATAGCACATATGCTAGACTGTCTGGAGAGTCAGGTTTATAATAAACGAGACGAGTTGCGAGTGAACAGGGTCTATAAATTAGTAGACACCTGTGCGGCAGAATTCAAAGCGCAAACCCCATATTACTATTCTACTTTTGAAAATGAAGTGGAACTGCCTTCCGGGGAAAAATATTCAGCAAACGACAGTCTTGTTTCCGACAAGAAAAAAATTGTGGTTTTGGGGTCAGGCCCTAACCGAATAGGACAAGGAATTGAATTTGATTACTGTTGTGTGCACGGTTTTTTGGCTGCTTCAGAATGTGGTTATGAAACCATAATGATCAACTGTAATCCGGAGACGGTTTCTACCGATTTTGATATTTCGGACAAACTGTATTTTGAACCTGTTTTCTGGGAACATATTTACGACATCATCCGCCACGAAAAGCCCGAAGGGGTTATTGTGCAACTGGGCGGGCAAACTGCCTTAAAACTGGCCGAAAAACTGGACCGTTATGGTATTAAAATAATCGGGACTACATTTAAATCCCTCGATTTAGCCGAAGATCGCGGTAGTTTTTCAAACATTTTGAAGGAAAATAACATTCCTTATCCTGAATTTGGTGTGGCAGAAACTGCTGAAGAAGCACTGAAAATTGCCGATGATCTTGATTTCCCTATTTTGGTGAGACCTTCTTATGTGTTAGGCGGACAAGGAATGAAAATTGTCATCAACAAAAATGAATTGGAAGCACACGTGGTAGATTTACTGCGAAGTATTCCGAATAATAAATTGCTTTTAGACCGCTATTTAGATGGTGCTATAGAAGCCGAAGCAGATGCCATATGCGATGGTGAAAATGTATATATTATAGGTATTATGGAGCACATTGAACCTTGCGGAATACATTCCGGGGACTCTAATGCAACCTTGCCTCCGTTTAACCTTGGCGAATTTGTTATGCAACAAATTAAGGATCATACCAAGAAAATAGCCTTGGCATTGAACACTGTAGGATTAATCAACGTGCAATTTGCTATCAAGGATGATATTGTATACATAATAGAAGCAAATCCAAGGGCATCGCGCACCGTTCCTTTTATTTCCAAAGCTTATGGGGAGCCTTATGTGAACTATGCCACCAAAGTTATGCTGGGTGAAAAGAAAGTAACCGATTTTAACTTTAACCCCAAGTTAGAAGGTTATGCGATAAAGCAACCAGTTTTCTCCTTCAATAAGTTCCATAATGTAAACAAGCAACTAGGACCTGAAATGAAAAGCACTGGGGAAAGTATCCTCTTTATTGACAGTTTAAAAGACGATGCGTTTTATGAGTTATACTCCAGAAGAAAGATGTATTTAAGTAAATAATTTGTAATTTTTGACTAACATTATAAAAGTTAGGCACTTGCCTAACTTTTATAGTTTATTTTAATTTTTTAGTCCAAATAAGTTGATGTTAATTACTCATTTTAAATCAATATTTCTTTAAATCTTGAGTTTCTACACCATCAAAAATCTGGAACATAGTTTTAAGGAATATAAAAATGCTTCAATCTTAAAAGATTTTTGACATACTAGCCTCTCAATAGAGGTGAATTCTTTAACTCTAATAATCTGGAATACTAAGTTTTATAAAATATTCATTAAGTTTACACATATCAACCTTTAAACTTTTTTATTTATGAAAACAATTTTATTTTTTATTTTCAGTCTTACTCCTTTTTTTATTTCTGCTCAAACGACGTTTGATTTAAATTGGGAACAAGGAGTAAATGGACCCGATGCCAGTTTTACAATTGAAACTGGAGATACCATGCGATGGACGTGGGCAAATGCGACTCCACATAGTGTTACAAGTCTTGCAGGCAGCACAGAAACTTTTAACAGTGGAATAATTACCGGTCAAGGGACTCAATTTTCCTTTACCTTTTTGTTGGAAGGGGTAAATGATTATCAATGTGATGTTCATCCCGGTTCTATGTTTGGAACTATTACAGTGGAAGAAGCCCTTTCCATTGAAGATAAATTTACTAGGAATTTATCTTTCTATCCGAACCCGGTGGAGGACCAACTAACAATTACCTCATTACTTCATTTAGACACTTTTGAAATCTATGATTTAAATGGAAAAAGAGTAACAATAGGTGTTGGTGATGGAGTCTTTACACAATTAAATTTGTCATTTTTACCTAAAGGAATTTATCTTGGGATTGTAAAATCCGGGGAATTACAATCCACATTTAAGTTGATTAAAAAGTAAGAAAGGGAGTAGATAATTTTACGAAACACAAATTAGATTTACAAAAGTTCGGCAACTGCCGAACTTTTTTTATAAAAAACCGGACCAGGATTAACCTAAAGAATTAGTAACTTTATAAATTAAATATTTTCTATGAGTTACTACACCATCAAAAACCTAGAGCATTACTTCAAAGCCTATAAAAAATCAGTTAAAGACCCCAAGGGATTCTGGGACAAAATAGCCGATGAAAACTTCACCTGGTACCGTAAATGGGACAATGTGCTGGAATATGATATGCAGGAAGCCGAGTTCAAATGGTTTGACGGGGCAAAACTTAATATTACCAAAAATTGTATCGATCGCCACCTTGCCAAACGAGGAGATAAAACTGCCATTCTTTTTGAACCGAATGACCCAAATGAAAATGCACAACATATTACCTATAAACAACTATATGAACGCGTCGCTAAAATGGCCAATGTCTTGCAGGAAAGCGGCGTTCAAAAAGGAGATCGGGTGTGTATATATCTTCCGATGATTCCTGAGCTTGCCGTTTCCGTTTTGGCTTGCGCCCGAATTGGTGCAGTACATTCTGTAGTGTTTGCAGGTTTTTCTGCGAAAGCTTTGGAAACCCGCATCAACGATTCGGATTGTAGGGCAGTGATTACGTCAGACGGCGGCTTTCGCGGAAGCAAAACCATTGACCTTAAAAGTATAGTAGATGAAGCCCTGGAAAATTGTCCCGAAGTAAAAACAGTGCTGGTAGTAAAACGCACAAATGCCAAAATTACCATGAAAGACAGCCGGGACCAATGGCTGCAACCTTTACTGGATAAAGCGTCAGCAAATCACGTGGCCGAAATCATGAAAGCCGAAGACCCGTTGTTTATCCTCTACACTTCCGGCTCGACCGGAAAACCCAAAGGGATGCTGCACACCACCGCCGGCTATATGGTCTATGCGGGCTATACCTTTAAAAATGTGTTTCGCTATGAAGAAAAGGATATTTACTGGTGTACGGCAGATATTGGCTGGATAACAGGGCATTCGTATATTGTTTATGGTCCGTTGTTGAATGGCGCCACTACCGTGATGTTTGAAGGGGTGCCAACCTATCCTGATTTTGGGCGTTTCTGGGAAATAGTGGAAAAACACAAAATCACCCAATTTTACACGGCACCCACGGCGATTCGAGCTTTGGCAAAAGAAAACCTCGATTATGTCGAAAAATACGATTTATCTTCCCTCAAAGTCATCGGTTCTGTGGGGGAGCCCATCAACGAAGAAGCGTGGCACTGGTACAACGACCACGTTGGCAAAAAACGATGCCCGCTCGTGGATACCTGGTGGCAAACCGAAACCGGCGGGATTCTCATTTCACCCTTGCCATTTGTAACACCCAC
>JBGTDF010000340.1:0-1876 GCA_041748455.1 Planktosalinus sp. | reverse complement strand
CAGGCGATAGTATATATTGAATATCCCGAAGGTACCGATATTGAGAAAACCAACGAGATGACTATCAATGTGGAGCAACAGGTCTTTTCGGTTTTAGAAAAATACCAATATCAAAATGAAGATGGGGAAACCTATAATTATATGGCAGAATCCATCATTTCCCAGGTAGGGGAAGGTGCGGGGAATCCTATGACTGATGGTGCTTCCCAAAACGAAATGCCACATCGTGGTAAAGTGACCGTTTTATTCAGGCAGTTCAAATACCGATTTAATGAAGATGGCGATAAAATAAGCAGTTCTGATGTACTTACCGAAATAAGAAATGCCGTTCAGGGCCATCCCGGAGTGAGTATCATCACCGATAAAGACCAAAACGGACCACCCGCCGGATATGCGATTAATCTGGAGGTTAAAGGGGAAGACTATTATAAATTAATGGATGAAACCCGTAATATCCAAAATTATATCACCAATTTAAATATTCCGGGGATTGAAGAATTGAATCTGGATGTCAACCAGAACAAACCCGAAATGGAAGTCATTGTTGACCGAATGAAAGCCGGGGAACTTGGCGTTACCACTTCTCAGGTTGGTCAGGCATTACGTTCTGCTATCTATGGTTTTGACGCGTCCACATTCAAGGATGGGGAGGATGATTTTGACATCATCGTGCGTTTTGATGGCGACAGCAGGTATGATGAAAGTGCGCTTTTTAACCAGAACATTACGTTCAGGGACAATAAGGGTAATTTGAAGCAAATACCGCTTTCTACTTTAGTAACCACAAAGAATATAGCTACTTTCAGTTCTATTAAAAGGAAGGATTTAAAGAGGGTTATTACTATTTATTCCAATGTATTGGAAGGTTTCAACCCTACAGAAACGGTTCAAAAAATTGAAGCATCCATGGCAAACTACCAGTTACCACCCGGCATAACCTATCAGTTTACAGGTGAGCAGGAAGAAATGGCAAAAAACATGGAATTTTTATCCGGTGCTTTAATAATAGCAATGTTTCTTATCTTGTTGATTATCGTGGGTCAATTTAATTCCATTTCAAAACCCATTATTATTTTTGTGGCTATTGTGCTGAGTTTTATTGGGGTTTTATTTGGGCTTGTTATTTTCCAAATGGACTTTGTGGTACTGATGACCATGATGGGTATTATTTCGCTTGCGGGAATTGTTGTGAACAATGCTATCGTATTGATTGATTATACACAACTTCTCATCGACAGAAAGAAAGACGAACTTGATATGCCCTATGAACAATTACTTAGCAGGGAACAATATAGGGAGGTGATTATTGCAGCGGGAACAAACAGGTTACGACCGGTATTGTTAACGGCAATTACCACGATTTTGGGATTACTGCCTTTAGCAGTAGGACTAAATTTAAATTTCTTTACTTTATTTACCGAATTTGATCCCCAAATCTACATAGGCGGGGATAACAATATATTCTGGAAACCGATGTCATGGACAATTATATTTGGTTTAAGTTTTGCGACATTCTTAACCTTGGTAATTATACCCACGATGTTCTATTTATTAAATCGCGCCAAAATCAGGTTTGCAGATGATAAAAGCCGAAAGGCAATAGAAAGTGCTTAAGAAAATGTCCCCAATTTTATTTGGGGATTTTTTTTATATTAAATTTGCAACCTAAAATTGGATTAAAATGTATAGATCACATACTTGTGGGGAATTAAGGTAGGAACACATTGGTCAGGAAGTAACGCTTGCCGGCTGGGTGCAAAAATCCCGGGACAAAGGATTTATGATTTGGGTGGATTTGCGGGATCGTTATGGAATAACCCAACTTATATTTGATGAAGAACGCACTTCCAGGACATTAATCCAAAAAGCCCAATCT
>JBGTDF010000339.1:0-2111 GCA_041748455.1 Planktosalinus sp. | reverse complement strand
TAAAGTGCAAGCACCTTATACCCCTCGACTTGCATGTGTTAGGCCTGCCGCTAGCGTTCATCCTGAGCCAGGATCAAACTCTTCATCGTTAAATCTTAAATAATTTTAACAACTACTTTCTTTGATCGTTGTCACCTTAATCTCTCAGGTAATTCTTACTCGGTTTATTCTCTGTATCCTTTTTCGATCGTTTCCAATCTCAAAAAATACGCTGTCAATTCAATATATCAATGAACGTATCCCCCTCCGCCTTCGGCACCTCCCCCAAAGGGTGAGGATCATTCCGTAAATGGAAGGAAACTTCTTGTCGAAATAAAAGGAATCGAACCTTTTCTCTTTTAAACCCTGCCCAGGGATTTCTTTTCAGTATGCTTGGGTGAACGTGTTTTCTCTGTAAGCGGGTGCAAATATAACACAGTTTTTTATTCCTGCAATGCTTTTATTGAAAAAAAAATAATTTCTTTTTTCCCAAACTCTCACAACCCTTTTATGAACTTAACGCTTAATCCTAGTTTCCCTTCCTAAGCGGCTGCAAATATAGAACCCTTTTCTTCTTGCGCAATACTTTTTTTAAAGTTTTTGATGATAAATTTACGTGATTTTTTTAAAGCATTGGTATTGTAATAATTAAATGCAAAAAAATTTAGCCGGACTACTAAGATATAAAAAAATTAGATATAAAAAGAGGTAGTTTTAAGAAATTATTTTGATTTCTTTTTTGTCCAATGATCTGACAACTCAAAATAATCTATAGGTTTTGCCGGAAGCTGGACTTCCAGAACCCCTTCCTGAAAACTTCGCTGTAGTATATCTTCAATAAGAAAGTCTTCTTTTACCTCACGTGGCAAATATTCAGATTTTAAGGAGATATCAAACATACTGGCTGTAGTATTGTACCAAAATGCACGCCAACCGGTACGCAGGTCTTTTACTAAATCAAAAACGGTTTCGCCGGTTTGGCGGTGGATCAGTTTAATAAGTATCCTGCCTTCGCTCTTACTGAGTTTTTTTAATTCGTCAGTAAATTCTTCCTCGACATACTTTTGGATTCGTTTTGTATAGGTTCTTTTCAGGCTCTTGGATTCAATGGCTTCCAATCGTCTGTTCATAGTGTACAGTCTTTCGGAAGCAAGTTTGGCATAAGGATACACTTTTCTTGTTCTCCTTCTTAATATTAAGTAATTTCTACGCTCTTCCGCGGAAGCAAATTTGAGTTTGCTTAATAGTACAACTTCATCCAGATCAATAAATTGACGCGCAATAGTATCACCGTCAATTATCATATATATGTATTCTGTAGAATCTGTCCTTATATAACGGTATTCATCATCTTCTTGTGAAATTCCCGCCTGGGAACATAAGAAGAAGAATACAATCAGTCTTAGTAAGTTATGCATTGTTTAGAATTGTTTTACAATTAGTAAATCTAAAATCGTTCCAAAATTAAACATTTAACCGACCGGAATTATTAAAATCTTATTAATATTGGTATTTTTATGCACTGAAAAAAAAAAATATGGCAAAATCAATTTTAAACAAAAAATCACTTTCATTTTTAGAAACTTATTTAAATAATGCTTCCCCTACAGGATATGAGTGGGATGGCCAAAAACTATGGATGAACTATTTAAAACCCTATGTAGATGAATTCATAACCGATAATTACGGAACTGCGGTAGGTATCATAAATCCCAAAGCAAAATTTAAAGTAGTCATAGAAGGACACGCAGATGAGATTTCCTGGTATGTAAACTATATAACTGATAATGGTTTAATATATGTTATTAGAAATGGCGGAAGCGATCACCAGATTGCTGCTTCCAAACGTGTTAATATTCACACAAAAGGAGGTATTGTTGAAGGGGTTTTTGGGTGGCCGGCTATTCATACCCGCAAGGACAAGGAAAAAGAACCGTCCCCAAAGATGGATAATATTTGTATTGATGTGGGATGTTCCAACAAAGAAGAAGTTCTAAAACTTGGTGTTCATGTAGGTTGTGTCATAACATATCCCGATACTTTTTTTATTCTGAACAAAAACAAATTTGTTTGCAGGGCCCTGGATAACCGTATGGGTGGATTTATGATTGCCGAAGTAGCACGGTTACTTC
>JBGTDF010000338.1:0-1948 GCA_041748455.1 Planktosalinus sp. | reverse complement strand
AGGTGTAGCTTATGTTGTAGATGGAAACCCAAACACAACATTAGTTTTAAGGCAACCTACCATTGGTGAGTGTTACACAGAAAGGGTTTTGGGTAGTAAAATGTATGAAGTAACCAATTATTTAGGAAACGTTATGGCAGTGGTGTCTGACAGAAAAATATATAATGAAACCAATGAAGTTTACTTGGCAGATGTAATTAGCTATAGTGACTACTATCCATACGGTATGACCCAACCTGGCAGAAATGGAAGTGCTGTGGCTTACAGGTACGGTTGGAATACACAAGAAAAGGTGGATGAGATTGCAGGAAGCGGAAATCACTATACTGCACCATTTTGGGAGTATGACCCAAGAGTAGTTTTACGTTGGAATACCGACCCTGTTAAAAGAGCCCATAAGTCGCCTTATGTTATAAACAGTAACAACCCGATAACTAATAGCGACCCAAATGGCGATTGTGATGATTGTCCGAAGGCAGGTGCAAGTGCAAGTGCAAAAGTTTCTTTATCATTAAATTTTGGAACTAAAGGTCAATCTAGTTTTAGTATAGGTGCTGGTGTTGGACTTTCTGCAAACTCTGGTAATTTTATGGGAAGTTTGAATTTGTCAGGTAGATTTTATGGTGGCGGATTGGGAACAACAGGCACATCAGGAGGGCAAACAGGTTTAAATATGGATATTGTTGCAAGCCCTGCATTAACTTTTGGTAAAGGCACAGCAACACCAATGACATTAAATACATTCAATTCAGAAACTTCCAACTTAACAGGTGTAAGCAATAGTTTCAAATCATCGTTTACAATAGGGTCAAATCTTGTTGCAGGTGGCGAAGGAAATCAGCGGGTGGGGAGTGTTGGCTTTAGGTCGGGAGATTTAAGTTTACATACATCTAATGATTTTTTCCCTGGCATAGGTGATCAGAATGACCGCCTATGGACAGGTAGTTTAATGGCAAGCGTAAATTTAGGCGGTGGAAATACGTTGTCTGGTGGCTATGATGGATTTACGGGTGAAAGAATCAAAAATGCAGATGGAACAGGCTATTTAAGTTATCCGAAAGGCGGGTTTAATTATTACCAACAATCAGCAAGAGGGTCGAGCTTAACTAATGGGCAAACCTTTTTACAACTGAATAACTCAAACGGTCTTAACCTGCGGGCGAATTATTCGGGTACTGGTTTATTCAATCCTATGTATTTGCAAAATGGCATACACGATAATTTTCCGACAGGAAGGATAAACCGATTTGAATCTTTTTCACCCGGTTCACTACAAATAGGTGGCGGAATAACAGGAGGGTACTGATGAAAAGAATACTATTTTTTTTGTTTTTTGTGATAACCTTATTTCCTGCTGAAATATTGGCACAACGTGCAATATCAGATGATATTTTAAAAAAATATTATTCATATCAGCGACCCAAAAGCAAATTTAAGTTTGCTAAAAAACAGAACATTGCGGAACTCAAAGCATTAACAGTATTACCAGTAGATACAAATGAGGTATATGTGTCAGGTGTTTTTAATTCATACGAAAAGGATACTTTCTATACATATACCAGATTTTTTAATAATGGCGAAGTGTTTATAAGCCACGAGTATAAAAGTTCTCCCACAGAGCAAGAATGTAACGATTTAAGTTACGGTAAATGGGGAATGTATGCAGTTAAAGAAAACGATTTAATTATTGAGACCTATGCACACGGCTTTCCTTCACGCTACTGGTATAGTTATGTAAAAGTAGAAAGTGACAAATTAAGGTATTATAAACGTGTTATAGGTAGATGGGATAAACAGACCGAGACAATGAATTTTGTTAAAGTTAAAAAGTCCGTCAAGCTAACAAACTTTACAATCAATTGGAAGTAACAAAAGCCCCTTAATCGGGGCTTTATTTTGCCCTTTTTCTTCCGTTTTCTTCTTTCCTGCCCCTGCAATCCAAAAAAGT
>JBGTDF010000337.1:0-3113 GCA_041748455.1 Planktosalinus sp. | reverse complement strand
CTATCCCGGAAAAAATAACCAAGCCAAACAGCAAGTTTTTTAGATGCTTCATATCCCTGTATAGTTAGATGGATTAATTGCCAATAGTTCTTTTTTAATGGTGTTGGAAACTTCCAGTGTATCAATAAATTCGGCTATGGATTCCCGGTTTATTTTTTGATTGGTGCGGGTCAATCCTTTTAATGCTTCATAGGGATTAGGATATCCTTCTCTGCGTAAAATGGTTTGGATTGCTTCAGCGACAACTGCCCAGTTATTTTCAAGGTCTTCAGCTATTTTACTTTCGTTTATAACCAATTTTTCCAAACCTTTGAGAGTCGATTTTAACGCGATTAAAGTATGTCCAACAGGAACACCTACATTTCTTAAAACCGTACTGTCTGTTAAATCCCTTTGCAAACGGCTAATGGGCAATTTAGCAGCAAGGTGTTCAAAAATAGCATTTGCAATTCCTAAATTGCCTTCAGAATTTTCAAAATCGATAGGATTAACTTTATGGGGCATGGCAGAAGAACCAACTTCCCCGGCTTTTATTTTTTGTTTAAAATAATCCATGGAAATATAGGTCCAGAAATCGCGGTCTAAATCAATAATAATAGTATTAATTCTTTTATAACCATCAAAAAGAGCTGCTAAATGGTCATAATGTTCAATCTGGGTAGTAGGGAAGGAGTGGTTCAAACCCAATTGTTTTTCAACAAAATCGCTTCCAAATTTTTTCCAGTCCACCTCAGGATATGCTACATAATGGGCATTTAAGTTTCCGGTGGCTCCACCAAATTTAGCCGCATTTTTAGTGTTTTTTAAAATGTTTAATTGCTCTTCCAGTCGTACCACAAAAACCTTAATCTCTTTTCCTAAACGGGTAGGGGAGGCAGGTTGGCCATGTGTTTTGGCAAGCATTGGGATTTTTGCCCATTCTGTTGCTCGTTCCTCTAATGCAGTTATGAGTTCTTCTACTAAAGGGATATAAATTTTTTCACTAGCTTCTTTTATGGATAAAGGAATTGCAGTATTGTTTATGTCTTGGGATGTCAGGCCAAAGTGTATAAATTCTTTATGCTTTTGGAGCCCTAAAGCATCTAATTTTTCTTTGATAAAATATTCGACAGCTTTGACATCGTGATTAGTTACTTTTTCGATGTCTTTTATTTTTTGAGCATCCTCCGTAGAAAAATTCGTGTAAATTTCGCGTAAAGCTTGGAATTGCGAAGCTTCAAATTCCTTTAATTGTGGTAAAGGAAGTTCACACAAAGCAATAAAATATTCAATTTCCACCAAAACACGGTATTTGATTAATGCCTCTTCCGAAAAATAAGGAATTAAAGAAGCGGTTTTTGACTGGTATCTACCGTCAATGGGTGAAATTGCCTGTAATGCGTTGGTTATCATAGTTGTTTTTAATAAAGAGGCAAAGATAAGTAATATAAGTTATTTGGTAACAGCTAATCTTAAATGGATGCTAAGATTAAGAAGAGCCTATTTTTTTCAATATATGTTTTGCACGTGCTTTAAATGCAGGCTGTTGTGCAGGAAAATCTTTCAGAAGTATGATTTTTAGTTCGGGATGTATCCAGCTAAATTCATTTCCTAATACATATAAACACTGCATTGCATAAGCTTTACAAGCTACTTTTTGGTCTGTGATAAGCCAGTCAATACAAATTTCGGAAAGTTGGTTTCGGTGTTTTTTTAGAAATAGTATTTGAATGGTTTTCTTTTCCTTTTTTGAATAGAAATCGGTTAGCATGACTTCGCATATTTTTGCCATTGGTCTAACAGCCTGATGCTTATGAACTTTAGGGAGTTTTTTTAAAAAGATATCCAAATGTGGAATTAAGATTTCCATCTTCCTAAGACAAATTATTTCCAAAATCCACGCTGCTTTATAGGAAATTTCTTCCTCTGTTTGAAAACAATAATCCAGTAACTGCGGGAAAGTCTCTATATTTTCAATTACCCATAGTGCTAATTGTTCACGATCTTTTCTGTATGCTTTCAATGTCGTGAGTTGCTTGTGTAGGGAATTTGTCAAACGCTTTTCAACTATTGCCATAGGTCTTTAAATGTTCCAGTAATAAAGGCATCCCGAGTGTTGCAGAGGTTTCTATTGTTATAACTTTATTTGGTATGTAAGAAACCATTGCCGGTTTCGGGTCTATATAGAAAATAGGAACTTCCGGATCAGTATAGCCCAATAAACCTGCAGCAGGATATACTTGTAAGGATGTACCAATAACAATAAAAATATCTGCATTTTGCGTGATCTCAATAGCTTCATCCAGTGCAGGTACTGCCTCACCAAACCAAACAATATGTGGCCTAAGTTGCTGGTTGTATTTACATAAATCCCCTTCTGCCAAGTCCTTTGGCCAATCTAAAATCAACGATTCATCCAAAGAACTTCTTACTTTTAAAAGCTCACCGTGTAAGTGCAGAATTTTGGTGCTGCCGGCCCTTTCGTGAAGATCATCTACATTTTGTGTAATAACGTGCACATCAAATTCTTTTTCCAAAGCTGCTAAAGCAAAGTGTGCAGGGTTTGGTTTTACAGTTAGTAATTGGCGTCGTCTTTTATTATAAAAATCCAAAACTAGAGCGGGGTTTTTTGCCCAGCCTTCCGGCGAAGCAACTTCCATGACATCATGTCCTTCCCATAGTCCTCCGGCATCCCGAAAGGTTTCTATGCCGCTTTCGGCACTAATGCCTGCTCCTGTTAATATGACAATTTTTTTCATTAATTAGGATGTATTTTCAATAAGCCAAACTTCTCAAAACCGTATATTTATACCGAAAATAGAACATCCATGATTGATTACCAACTTTTAGAATATTTAGAAACTTTTTTAACAGACCGCCGCAATGCATTACTTAAACAAGTTGCTTCTAAAAGGACCCGTCATTTTACGGTGGTAACAGAAGATGTTTTTCAACTGCACAATACCAGTGCCGTGATGCGCACCTGTGATATTTTTGGGATTCAGGATTTGCATGTGGTGGAAGAAATAAAAGGTAAACGCATCGATAAAGAAATTGCCTTAGGTGCTCAAAAATGGGTAGATCTGCATAGATATGATAAAATAGACACTTGTGTAAGTGCACTAAAAGAAAAA
>JBGTDF010000336.1:0-2525 GCA_041748455.1 Planktosalinus sp. | reverse complement strand
TCTTCTTCGTTATTTCCACTGGTTGTGATGATCACCTGTATTTCGATTCGGTTTTCCCGCCAGGTCGTGATATCTACATTGCCATAACTGTTGCTCACCTGCAATAGTGCGTTACTGTTTACAGAGAATTGTCTTTCTATTTTTTTCTCCTTAGTGTATTTTCCTTTAGATGGGCTGTCTGTTGCAATAGCAATTCCCGGGAGTAAAAGAAGTAGGAAAAAAGTTTTATATAATGTTTTCATTGGTATTTGATTTAAGTGTTTTAATTTCTTCTATTTTGATCAATACAGTTTCTAAAAGGGTAATTCTACTTTGGAAATTGGTTATCATTGCGTGGATTACACGTTTATCATTTCCGCTTTTAGCGAGATCTTGCTTTAATTTTTCATATTCATTCTCTAAATTATCCATTTGAGTCAATGCATCATCTACAATTGCCTGTGTATAAGGAGACACTTCTCTTTGCAGATTAGCTAATTCTGCTTGTATTGTAGAGGTGAAAAAGTTTTGTGTCTGTGCCATTTCCGGGGAAACACTCGCTAAATCTGTTTCTGCAACCCGGTTAGGATACATCGTAAAGCCTATTCCCAGTAATATTAAAAATGAGGCGGCAATCGATATGGATTTCCAGTTTACTTTTGTCGTTTTCTTTTTTTGGCTTTGTGCATTCAATTTATTCATAAAGCGCAACTGGTGCCCTTCTTTTGGGGATTCTAAAAGAAATTCATTCTTAGAAACCAATTCCCGCATTCTTCTGTCTAAAGCATCATTTTCCATTTTCTTTCTTTTTTAAGCGTTATTTAGTTTTTCTCTTTTTTTTGTTTCAAATTGTTTGCGCAAACTATCCTTGGCCCTGGAAAGCATGGTTCTGCAATTTGCATAACTCATTTTCATTATTTCTGAAATCTCCTCATAATCATACCCTTCTAAATAATGTAGCGTTAATATTAACCGGTAGTTTTCTTTTAGTTCTTCCATACACAATACCACTTCTTTTGCTTGAATTTCAGCATAGCTTACTTCTGTAAACACTGCTTCTTCTTCGTCTGCAATATGTAGCCTTTCATTATCAACATCCAGATGAAAAACCTGCTTTCTCAATTTGGTGATACTTTGGTTTATGACAATCCGTTTTAACCAGGCGCCAAAACTCGCATCACCTTTAAACATATCCAGCTTTGTAAATGCGGTAATAAATGCTTCCTGCATCACATCTTCTGCTTCCTGAGTGTCTTTAACTATCTGGAAAGCTGTGTTGTACATAGCTAAATAATAGCGGTTGTACACTTCCAGTTGTGCTAAAGAGTTCCCTTTTTTACAAAGAGTCAATAAATGATCAATATGTTCGTCGGTTAGTGCCAAAAAAATGAATTCATTTGTACTAAAGATACACACTAAATTAAAATGTTACACTTTTGGGTAAAAATTCTAAAAAGACAATAGCCGGATGGCATAACTATTGGATTATATACAAGGAATAAAACAAGATTATATTTTATTCTATTGAAAATCAGTGTTCTGAATTAAAATATCTTTCTCTAAGTAAATTAGAAGAGTTACTTTTGCTTATGACACAATGACTGAAAAGAACTATGGCAAGATCAAAAATAATAGATATAGACAGTTTGTCATTCCAGGAATTAAATGAGGAAGCAGAATTGATTCCTTTAATGACTCCGGAGGACGAAGATGCTATCAATAAAGAAGAATTACCTGATGTGCTGGCAATATTGCCTTTGCGCAATACTGTTTTGTTTCCGGGAGTGGTTATTCCCATAACAGCGGGCAGGGATAAATCCATCAAACTTATAAATGACGCAAACAAAGGCTCCAAGGTAATTGGTGTGGTTTCCCAAAAGGCAGAAGGTGTGGAAGAGCCCGATGCAAAAGATATAAATACCCTCGGCACCGTCGCGCGAATACTTCGGGTGCTAAAAATGCCCGATGGCAATACCACGGTGATTTTACAGGGTAAAAAGCGTTTTGAAATTGACGAATTTACTTCTTCAGAACCTTATTTTAAGGCTAAAATCAAAGAAGTAGCTGAAGCAAAACCTGCCAATAACAACAAAGAATTCAAAGCCATTATCGATTCCATTAAGGAACTGGCTTTACAAATCATTCAGGAAAATCCCAATATTCCTTCCGAAGCGTCTTTTGCTATTAAAAATATTGAAAGCAATTCTTTTCTGATCAATTTTGTTTCTTCCAATATGAATATTTCTGTGGAAGACAAACAGAAATTATTAGAGATTAATTCGCTGGAAGAGCGCGCATTGGAAACATTGAAATTCATGAACGTCGAGTTTCAAAAGCTTTCGCTTAAAAATGATATTCAGTCTAAAGTGCGTTATGATTTAGACCAGCAACAGCGGGAATATTTTCTGCACCAGCAAATGAAAACCATTCAGGAAGAGCTGGGTGGTGTTTCCTATGAAGAAGAAGTAGATGATATGTTGTTGCGTTCCAAAAAGAAAAAATGGAGCGCCGAAGTAGCCAAGCATTTTGAAAAAGAACTGGCAAAA
>JBGTDF010000335.1:0-2079 GCA_041748455.1 Planktosalinus sp. | reverse complement strand
AATGCTGGTTATACTCACAATTTCAGTAGCGGTCTTAAGTATTATAACCGCTGTTCTTTTAACCTCCAGAACAGCAAAAAGAAATAATGAAAAAATATGGGACAGCACCACTAAACGATTATTGATCAATTTTTTCATTCCGCTGGCAACAGGAGGAATTTATATACTTATAAAATTAAATAGCCAGCATTATGGTTTAACTGCCTCCCTGATGTTGATTTTTTATGGTCTTGCCCTTGTTAATGCTTCAAAATATACCGTGGGCAATATAAAATATTTGGGCTATGCCCAAATTGTCATCGGTCTTATATGTGCAGCCTTCCCGGGTTACGGTTTTTGGTTCTGGGTACTTGGGTTTGGGATCTTTCATGTTATTTATGGGGCGTTGATGCTTGTACAAGAGAAAAAAATATAAACGTGGGAATAATTGACGGCATAAACAAATTATTTGATCACCGCATCAGGCTGGGTATTATGTCCATCCTTGTCGTGAATGAAGATGCCGATTTTAACAGGCTCAAAGAACTACTCGAGGTAACTGACGGAAACCTCGCAAGCCACTTAAAAGCACTGGAAGCAGCAACCTATATCGCTGTGGAAAAATCTTTTATTGACCGGAAACCCAATACCCGGTATAGGATTACTAAACTTGGCAACGCCGCCTTTAAAAAACACATTGAAGCGCTTGAAAAATTAATTAAATAACTATTCATTTTTTTTATTAATCAACTTTGAAATTCAAAGTACTTTAAATCTAATTTTTATGGAACAAAACACAAGTAAATTCAGTTATTGGTTGCGCAATTCTATTACAGCAAAAATGCTCGTAGTAGGCTTTTTATTATTGGTATTACTTATTCCTCTGGAATTTGTAAAGAGTTTAATTTCCGAAAGGTCCTACAGACAAAAGGAAGTGGTTAATGAAATAAATGAAAAATGGGGTAAGGAAGTTGTTATTTCTGGACCCATCTTAAAAATTCCGTATAAAACTTTTAAGGAACAAAAAGTATTTCACGAAGGATTAAATAGCTTTACAACAACCCAGGAAGTCCTAATTAAATATGCTTATTTCTTTCCGGAAAAATTAGACATAGATTCTAAAGTAACAACAAAGCCTCTAAATCGCAGTATTTATGAGTCTGTGGTATTTCAATCAGACATTCATTTTAAAGGAAATTTTCCTGTAATTGATTTTACAAATTCCGATATTTCTGAAGAGAATATTCTTTGGGATAAAGCAACCATTTTGGTCAAAACTTCCAATTTAAAAGGTATCCGAAATACATTAGAAGTAAATTTTAATACAGAAACTTTACATATGATTCCAAAATATGACACCAATTATCTGAATACTTTGGAAAGTGAAGCATTTACAGATCAGGCCTTAAACACAAAACCACGTGAGTTTTCTTTCCAAATGAAAGTGAACGGAAGTCAAAGCGTTTCTTTTATTCCTTTGGGAAGGGAAACTTCAGCGACTATGGAAAGTAATTGGCATTCCCCAAGTTTTACAGGGGAATTTCTTCCTGAAGACGGGTCAAGGGATATTTCTGATACCGGATTCAAAGCATCCTGGAAGATTTTGCAAATTAACAGACAGTTTGAACAGTCTTTTTTTGGTCATCTTCCTGACTTAAACAAGTTTGCCTTTGGCACACAATTGATTGTTCCTGTAGATGAATACCAAAAAAGTGAACGAACAGCTAAATATGGGTTTATGGTGATTGGTCTTACTCTGCTGGTTTTCTTTTTAATCCAATTAATAAGTAAGATTTATATACATCCATTTCAATATGTAATGATAGGTCTGGCATTGGTCATGTTTTATACATTGCTCATATCCATTTCAGAACACAGTTCCTTTCTAAAAGCATATCTTATTGCGGCGGTATCAGTCTTGGCATTGATTACCCTATATTCAAAAACCATTCTTAAAGGTTTGAAGTTTCCGTTACTGATTTGCTTTTCACTGAGTGTACTGTATAGTTATATCTATATCATTATTCAATTGGAAAACTATGCGCTTTTAACCGGAAGCATCGGTTTGTTTGTAATTCTTGCAATAATCATGTTTGCCTC
>JBGTDF010000334.1:0-6402 GCA_041748455.1 Planktosalinus sp. | reverse complement strand
GCCGAATGTTAGTAGGGATGCGCATTTCCCTTTCCATTGGGTTTGTTGCCGTATTCATATCCTTGCTTATAGGGATAACCCTGGGTGCTTTAGCGGGATACTATGGCGGAAAAATAGATGCCTTGATTATGTGGCTCATTAATGTTACCTGGTCCATTCCCACCTTGCTTTTGGTAATTGCGATAACACTGGCACTAGGTAAAGGGTTCTGGCAGGTATTTATAGCCGTAGGATTAACCATGTGGGTGGAGGTTGCCAGAGTTGTGCGCGGGCAGGTGATGGGCGTAAAACAAATGCAATATGTTACCGCCGCGAGGGCTTTGGGTTTCCGGAATTATAGAATAATTACCAAACACATTTTACCGAATGTTATGGCTCCTGTAATTGTAATTTCCGCAGCTAATTTTGCCGGGGCCATTCTTATAGAAAGCGGACTGAGTTTTCTGGGAATAGGAGCACAACCGCCAATGCCCAGCTGGGGAGCGATGATTAAGGATCATTATTCCTATATTATTTTAGGAAAAGGGTATCTGGCAGTAATTCCCGGGCTCGCCATTATGAGCCTTGTAATGGCTTTTATGTTAATGGGGAATGCCCTCAGGGATGCTATGGATGTAAAGGGTTAGTTTTTGCTGACTATCGGTTCACATGCTTTTGGCTGTCTAACCGGATAAAAATAAAAAGCAATACTGTGAAGGCCCACAGTCCCGAGCCACCATAACTGAGGAATGGAAGTGGAATTCCGACGGTGGGAAACAAACCGATTACCATACTTATATTGATAAAAAAGTGAACAAATAAGATAGAAGCCACACTATATCCATACACACGGCTAAAAGTAGAATTTTGATTTTCTGCTAAATAAAGAAGACGAAGTATTAGAAATACATAAAGAGCTACCACAATAAAACTGCCTAAAAAACCCCATTCTTCTCCCACAGTGCTGAATATATAATCGGTATGTTGTTCGGGTACAAAGCTGCCTTTGGTTTGCGTGCCTTCGGTCCATCCTTTACCGGTCCATCCGCCGCTGCCTATGGCAATTTCGCTTTGGTTGGTATTATATCCAACGCCTTTAATGTCCACTTCTTTCCCTAGTACAATATTAAACCTGTCCCTGTGATGTTGTTTAAAAACATTCTCAAAAACATAGTCTACCGAAAAGGAAAACACAATACAGGAAGCAGCAATGAATATATATTTAAAGAGATTTGGGCGCTTTTTACGGTTTAAAATATAAATAAACAAAGTAATAGCCAGTATTCCCGTGATAACCCATTCATCACCAAAGGCAAGTGTTGTAACAAAAAGAAAAGCAGCAAAAAAACCAAGCAACAGGTATACAAAATGAATTCCTTCCCGGAAAAGGGGAAATATGAAAGCAAAATAGATTAATGCACTTCCCGGATCGGGTTGCAGTAATATCAGTACAATAGGAATGGCTATTAACACAAATGCCCTTAGCTGGTCTTTAAATGTTTGTATGTTGGTTTGGATATCACTTAAATATTTTGCCATGGCCAAAGCAGTTGCTGCTTTAACAAATTCAGAAGGTTGAATCTGCGCACTGCCTATCACAAACCATGCTCTCTGACCGGCAATGGTAGTGCCAAAAACAAATAATCCCACTAAGGAAGCAATAGCCAGAATGTAAATCAAACTGGAAAACCGTTCATAAAATTTAGAATCTACCCCTAGCAAAAATACTATGAGAACAAAACTCAGACATATCCAAACTAATTGTTTGGTTTGGGTTTGGGTAAAATCAAAAAAAACACCTGAAGAATCTGTCAAAGAAGCAGAATAAATATTGGCCCAGCCTATTGCCACCAATGCCAAATAGATAAATATGGTTATCCAGTCAAATTTCCCGATGCCTGAAGAAACACTCATTATTGATTAATTCTAAAGGGTTTGCCACTAAGGGGTTTTGCATATTCCTCTTCTAAACTTCGGCTTAAAACCCATTCTTCCATATCTTTTCTGGAAATGGTTCCCTTGAGGTATTTTTCAATTAGTAATCCGGCCATTCTTCCGGCATATCGGCCACCCCAATAACCATTTTCCACAAATATGGCCAGGGCAATTTTTGGGTCGTCTTTTGGTGCAAAAGCGATAAAAATGGAGTGATCGGTAAGTTGTGTTCTTTTTCCGTCAATACGGGTAAAATTTTCTGCAGTCCCCGTTTTTCCACAAATTTCAATGCCGGGCACTTGCAAATACTTAGCAGTACCTTTATTATAAACATCATACATACCTTCTATAACCGGTTCAAAATGTTCTGGGGAAATAGTGGTGTATTTTTTTTCTGTATATTCCGGAAAGTCGATAGGCAGTCCGTCAATTTCTTTTATAATATGAGGTGTAATGTAATAGCCACGATTTGCAATCGCCGCGGTCATATTTGCCAATTGGATAGGGGTGGTAATAACTTCCCCCTGACCTATGGCATTGGAAATGGTAGCGGTGCTGTACCACTTATAGGTTGGGAAATTGTATATTTTATTGTAATATTCAGAGTTAGGAATTTTACCCGGTCTCCCAATAGGTAGGTCATTCCCCAGGAACCCTCCTAAGCCAAAACTTTTTAAATGGTCAGACCATCGATCCATCCCTTGTTGTGGTGTGGGATATTTTTCAATGATACGCCTGTAAATACTTGCAAAATAAGCATTACAGGATTCATAAATTCCTAAATTCAAATTTGCCGGACTGGGATGTCTGTGACAACCCATTTTTCTTCCACGACCGTAACTATAGCCACCGTGACAACTAAAAGAATCGCTTTCATCAATCACATTTTCTTCTAAAGCAATAAGGGCATTGATTACCTTAAACGTGGATCCTGGGGGATATTCTGCGAGGAGACCTCTGTCATACAAGGGTTTTGCGATACTGTCGTAATATAATTCTGTATAATTTTTTGAACGTTGTCTTCCTACTAGCAAGGAAGGGTCATAACCCGGGGAAGATATTAAAGCTAGAATTTCGCCGGTTTTTGGTTCAATAGCCACAATGCCCCCGCGTTTATTTTTCATTAGCAGTTCGCCATAGGCTTGTAAAGTCTCATCAATAGTTAAGGTTAAGTCTTTTCCCTGTATGGGAATGGTGTCAAATATGCCTTCTTTGTAAGGGCCAATGTCTCTGTTAAAACGGTCTTTCTGAATATATTTAACTCCTTTCACACCACGAAGCTCTTCTTCATACTGCTGTTCAATTCCTTGCCTGCCTATTAAATCACCCATCCGGTAATAAGGATTTGCTTCTATTATTCTGGGGCTTACTTCAGCGATATAGCCTAATATGTTTGCAGAATGATCTACCTGATAATCCCTTAGAGTCCTTTTTTGGATGTAAAAGCCTGGATATTTATACATTCTTTCCTGAAGATATGCATATTCATCTTTGGTAAGTTGGGGTAAAACAACCGATGGTAAACGCGGGGAATACACTCTGGCCCTTCCTAAAATGCGTTCCAGGTCTTCTTTGGAAATATGGAGCATCTTACAAAACTCAAGAGTGTCCAGAGCTCTTATGTCTTTGGGTATAACCATAACATCATAAGAAGGCTGGTTTGCCACAAGCAATTTCCCGTGCCTGTCATAAATATAGCCTCTTTGCGGAATATCGTACACAACTGACACCGCATTGATTTCTGACATTTCCTGAAAGGAATTGTCAAAAACCTGAAGATAAAGTAGCCTCGCTGTAAAAATAATCCCTGAAAATATAACTAAGGAAAAGAGTAATAATTTTCTCATGAGGCCTTTTTACTAAATAAAATCATAAATATCATACACATAAGTATAGTGAATATACTTGAAAATAACGCAGATTTTAAGATTAAAAGTGTGTGCGATATGTTAAAAACTTCCAGGAAAAAAAGTACTAAATGATGTAGGAAAATTAAAATAGACATATAGGTTAACCTGCTGCCGAAAGGGGTGTTGCTCACTTTTATGGTATTGTATTCATAACTGACCCCAAAGGAAAACTTTAAAATTTGTGGACGAAGAAATGCAATAACAAGACAAGCTGCAGCGTGAATGCCGCCGGTATTGCTAAAAAAATCAATACTTAGACCCAAGAGGAAGCTAAGGAAGAGAAGGGTCAGTTGACTTGTGTTTACCGGGTATAAAAGGATAAATAAAACATACACATATGGATTTAAATCCCCGAGAAAATTGATGGAATTAAAAATAAAAACCTGTGCCAGGACCAAAACTATAAATCGGGTGCTATGTAACAATAAATTACTACTCATCGATAGTGGTTTTTTCCAGTTCCCTGATTTCGTCTGCCTGGGTATTTTCGATAATGTACACGTGTTCTGTACTGGTCATGTCATTAAATAAGGACACTTCAATAATATAAAAATTCTCGCCTGCATCCAGTTTAAAATCAGAAATCACCCCTACCGGTAAGCCTTTCGGAAATATGGTAGATCTTCCATCTGTGGTAATGGTATCCCCAACAGCTATTTCTGCAAGTCTTGCAATGTCTACCAGTTGTAACTTGCCGGGATCTTTTCCATCCCATATAAGGGACCCGAAATGCCCTGAGTTTTTTAGTTTCACACTAATACTGGATTTGGAATTGAGAATGGATAGTACCGTGGAAAAGTTTTCGGAAACCTGATCTACAATACCTACAATCCCTAGGGAGGTAACCACACCCATTTCGGTTTTAATACCTTGTTTGCTTCCCGATTTTAGGGTCAGATAATTATTTGTTCGCGAAAAATTGTTGTTGATCACTTCTGCGGTGCGGTATTTATAGGGAATATCCTGTAAAAGGGAATCCCGTACGTCGAGAGAAATTCTAGAGTTTTCGGCATATTGTTGCAGCAAATTTCTCAATGTGTTATTTTCCTCAGCAAGTACCTCGTTTTCCTTTCGCAAGCCAAAATAACCGGTGATTTCATGCTTAACGGAATATAAATTTCCCGTGATAAAATTTGCCGAATGCACAAATTTACTTTGGTGATAATTATGGGATTGTAATGTCAGCCCTAAAGAAATGGCCATTAAAAAAAGAAACAACAGCAGATTTTTATTCCGTATAAAAAAATTAATAATCTGTTGCATAATGAAAAAAACCCTAAGGCATGTGATGAATAGTTTCTACAAAGGTAAACGAAATAGGATATTTTAATACAGGCTGTTTTTCCTCAAGAATTTGTAAAGAAAGGCAGTCTTTTTATTTAATTAAAATACTTCTATACCTATTTAAATTCTTTAAACAGATTCCAGTTCCCCTAACCACAGCTCTCAGCGGGTCTTCAGCAATATACACCGGAAGGTCTGTTTTTTGGGACAAACGCTTGTCAAGGCCCCGCAACATAGAACCTCCTCCTGCAAGATATATACCTGTGTTGTAAATATCAGCTGCAAGCTCTGGTGGTGTTTGGGACAAGGTTTCCATAACAGCATCTTCAATTCTAAGAATGGATTTGTCGAGTGCTTTTGCGATTTCGCGATAGGAAGTTTGCACCTGTTTTGGTTTTCCCGTAAGGAGGTCACGTCCTTGAACAGACATTTCTTCCGGTGGGTTTTCCAGATCTTCGGTAGCTGCACCTATCTGGATTTTTATTTTTTCCGCAGTGCGTTCCCCTACATACAAGTTGTGCTGGGTGCGCATAAAATAGACGATATCATTGGTAAAAACATCTCCTGCAATTTTAACTGACTTGTCACAGACAATTCCGCCAAGGGCGATTACCGCGATTTCTGTAGTACCACCTCCTATGTCCACAACCATATTTCCTTTAGGTTGCATGATATCAATACCTATACCGATTGCAGCTGCCATAGGCTCGTGGATCAGGTATACTTCTTTTCCGTTAACGCGTTCTGCACTTTCCTTTACGGCACGCATTTCTACTTCTGTAATACCACTTGGGATACAGATGACCATGCGCAGGGAAGGAGTAAACCATTTTTTCTTTAGAGCCGGAATGTCTTTGATAAACATATTTATCATTTTTTCACTGGCATCAAAGTCGGCAATTACCCCATCTTTCAACGGGCGTATGGTTTTGATGTTTTCGTGGGTTTTTCCCTGCATCATTGCTGCTTCTTTTCCTACAGCAATAATTTTTCCGGAAATCCTGTCACGGGCAACAATGGAGGGACTGTCAACCACAACTTTATCGTTATGGATGATTAAGGTATTAGCGGTACCAAGGTCGATGGCAATTTCCTCGGTCAAGAAGTCAAAAAATCCCATTATATGTTAGTTGTTCAAAATTATAGTTAGTAATAGTGTCTTTGTTAACAAACAAATGTAACAAAATTAATGCTTAAAATGCCTTGTGCCTGTAAATACCATGGCAATATTATTTTCATTGCAATAATCTATGCTCAGCTGGTCTTTAATCGACCCGCCCGGCTGGATTACAGC
>JBGTDF010000333.1:0-6638 GCA_041748455.1 Planktosalinus sp. | reverse complement strand
GATAAAACTTACATCAGGCATTAACGGACGAAAAACACTTTTGCGGTCTTCAAATCCCATAATGCTTAAAGAACCCAGCGTATTGCCGTGATAAGCATTGTGTGCACTGATAATTTGTGATCTTCCTGTTACGCGTTTTGCAAGCTTAATGGCACCTTCAATACCTTCTGTACCACTATTGGTTAAATAAGTTGTGCTTAGGGATTCCGGAAGGTTTGCGGCTAAAAGTTTTGTAAGTGCTACGGCAGTATCCAAAATGTATTCCCCATATACCATCACATGCAAATAAGAATCCAGTTGTTTTTTTATAGCATCTATAACCTTGGGGTGACAATGCCCTAAAGTACAGGCAGACACACCTGCTACAAAATCCAGATGTACTTTTCCGTCTTTATCATAAATATAAGAACCTTTAGCATGGGATACTTCCATCGCCAGTGGATGTGGGGTGGTTTGCGCCTGATGCTTGTAAAAGTCTTTTTTGCCTGACACTTTTTAGTGGTTAATGGTTAATGGTGAAATTTAGAAATTAAGTTATTTAGAAATTGAGTTAATAAGGAATTAAGTTATTAAGAAATTGAGTTATTAAGGAATTTTGAACAACTGAACACTGAACACTATTATTTCTCACCTTCAGAATTCTCATCATCTTCTTGATTTCCATCCTCATCCTCTTCATCTTCATTGCTTAACGGTTTAAAGGCATCCGGATCGTTTTGTAAATCTTTGGGTTGCAATTCTGATGCTTCGGGAATGACCCTGTCTTCTATAGGCATATCCTCAAAAAAGTCTTCTTCCAAATCGGGTAGGGGAATTCCGGTTATTTTGCGAAGAATGGGTACAGGTTTCCCTTTAAAAAGATCTTCTTTAGATAGCAAACGCTCATCCCCCCGCCATTCAAATCCGCGAAGGATTCTGGCGTTTTCAGGAAAGAGGGATTCCGGGTGTAATTTACCGTCCACGGTTTCAATAAACCGAATGGTTTCAATTTCTTCTTCTACGAGGGTTATTTGAATGGAACTAGAGCGTGTATGGTTAATACCCACTAAGTCGTCTTTTTCATTTCTGGTGTAAAAAATAACTTCAGCATTGCGGTTTATATTAATAGTATCCAGTTCATTATCTGTAAACAGACCTATTAGTATTTCCCCTTTAACCTGATTATAGCCCAGGCTGTCTTTTTGAATGAGAAAGGCATTTTTAAAAACTTTTAAGGTATCCAGTTTTTCTGTTACCGTATTGGACAGCAGGTGAATTGTATCGCCGGTCATCTGGCTTTCGCCACTCCACATAATAGGTCGACGAATCATTTTTGTAATTCCTGTTTTTTCATTTACATAGATAGAGTCACTTTTTCCGCTCATATCACTTTTGTAAATCCTTGCGTCATAAAACCCTTTCATTATCCTGTTGTCGGGCTTTCCGGTGATGCGAAGTGTATCTGCATGCACATAAATGGAATCGTTGTCCCGCACGGTTATTGCCACTGCTCTTTTGGTGATAAAAACAGAGTCTTTTTCCCTGAAAACTTCGGCATAATGCCCTTTGACCAAACTGTTATTTAAGGTATCTAAAATGCGTATGTTGTTAGTTGCCGAGGCAAAACTTGTATTCCGGTTAAAATAGAGGCTATCGCCAAAGACGGTTCGGTTTTCATAATCAATTCTTGCTTCTTTCGTAAAGTAGCCGTAATCAAGACGGGTGTCATAAAAACCACGTTCGCAATACACATCACTGGTTTCACTTTTAATAGTGGAAGGCCCATATAAAAAAGCGTGGCCGGTTTCTGTGTAAAAATCCAGTTGGTTTGTTTTTATTACATATTCGGGGTTAGATACCACGACATTGGAGAGGAACTGGTATTTCTTTGTTTCGGCAAAATATCTTCCTACTCTGCTGGTTAAAACACTTGCGGTATCGATAACCCTTCCGCCGGTGCGATAAAAGCCTTGTTGTTTGATCCTGTCAAAATAAAGGGTGTCTGTGTACAGTGTGGTATTAGGCTCCCTTAGAATTACATCACCGCTTGCAAAAGCAAATTTGGTATTGCCATTATATTCTGCATATTTGCTGTTCAAGGTCATGGTGTCGCCTTGAGTGATGCGTACATTACCAAAAGCTTTTACAAAATTGTCTTTCATATAGACATATGCCTGGTCGCACCACATCTCTATGCCTTCATGAACGATATATACCTGGGTATTGGCTTCCCGGGTCCAGATAGCTGCATCGGGGAAATCTGGTCTTATTTCTAAATAACCGGATTGAATATCTACTTTTTGAGTCTCTTGTGCAAAAACAAAAGTAAGTGGTAAGAACAGCACAAATGCTAAAACTAAGAGGATTCTATTTTTACTTTGTTGTAGCATAGGTGATTAAACATTTCGGATTATAAAAGTCCGGTACTACAAATCCCAATCTATCTGTGGATTGTTTGTGTCCTATCAGGCCCTACAGAAACTAATTTAATAGGGATTTCCAGTTCTTTTTCCAGAAAATCAATATAATCCATTAATTCTTTAGGTAGGTTAGTGGCATCGGTAAGTTTAGTAAGGTCTTCTTTCCAACCCGGCATTTCAATATAAATGGGGGTCACATTTTCTGGTTCAATGTTATAGGGTAAATGACTGATAGTTTCTCCTTTGTATTTGTAGGCAGTACAAACTTTCAGGGTTTTAAATCCACTTAGGACGTCACCTTTCATCATCATGAGTTGGGTAACCCCATTAACCTGACAGGCATATTTTAAAGCTACAAGGTCAAGCCATCCACAACGTCTGGGTCTACCTGTTACAGCACCAAATTCATTCCCCACTTTTGCCATTATTTCGCCAGCCCTGTCAAAAAGTTCGGTAGGGAATGGTCCGCTTCCCACACGTGTTGTATAAGCTTTGAAAATTCCGTAAACTTCCTTGATTTTATTGGGAGGTATCCCTAGACCCGTGCAAGCACCTGCAGCTGTGGTATTAGAAGATGTCACAAAAGGATAGGTGCCAAAATCCACATCTAGAAGAGAGCCTTGTGCGCCTTCTGCCAAAATGGATTTTCCTTCCTTTTGGGCTTGGTGTAAATATTCTTCACTGTCTATGAAACGCATGGTTTTTAGAATTTCCACAGCTTCAAAAAACTCTTTTTCCATTTCATCCAGATTGTACTGTATGTCAACATTATAAAAACCAATTAAGGCTTCATGTTTATCTGCCAGAGCACGATATTTGTGTTCCCAGTTTTCGAGTTCAAGATCCCCTATACGAATGCCGTTTCTTCCGGTTTTGTCCATGTATGTTGGTCCAATTCCTTTGAGGGTGGAGCCTATTTTGGCTTTTCCTTTAGAAGCTTCAGAGGCTGCGTCGAGCAATCTGTGTGTGGGTAAGATAAGATGTGCTTTTCTGGATAGGAACAGGTTTTTTCTGTAATCAAGTTTGAATTTATCAAGACCTTCCAGTTCTTTGATAAAAACAACGGGATCTATTACAACGCCATTTCCTATAAGGTTAATGGTTTTTTCGTGAAAAATTCCGGAGGGAATGGTTCTTAAAACGTGTTTTATGCCGTCAAATTCTAGTGTGTGCCCGGCGTTGGGTCCGCCTTGAAATCTTGCTACGATATCGTAATTACCTGTAAGTACATCTACGATTTTTCCTTTTCCTTCATCTCCCCATTGTAATCCTAGTAGTAAGTCTACTGCCATTGTTTGCTGGTATTATTCGGTTGTTTTTTTATTTCCGTAAAAGTATAATGAATGGTTGGTGATTTCAATATTAAAAACCTCTTCAATGGTTTTTTTGATGGATTGAATTCGCGGGTCGCAAAATTCAATTACCTCACCGGTATCTGTTAAAATGACGTGGTCATGGTTTCTGTCAAAATAAGATTTCTCATAATGCGCCTGGTTCTTGCCAAATTGATGTTTTCGCACAAGCCCACATTCCAGCAGTAATTCTATGGTATTGTAAAGGGTTGCCCTGCTGACGCGGTATTTTTTATTTTTCATTTTGATGTAGAGGGATTCTATATCAAAATGTTCGGTATTATTATATATTTCCTGAAGAATAGCAAATCGTTCCGGGGTTTTACGGTGTCCTTTTTCTTCTAAAAAAGTGGTAAACACGTTTTTAACGATTGCCTGATTGTTACTTATATTGGTTTTTGTATCTGTCATTTTCTGCAGTGCAAATTTAATCAATTTTAGGCTCTTGTTACCTTATCAATACCATTAATTTTTTTAATCTTGGTGATTATCTCATTGAGAATAGCCTTGTTTTTAACAATTACCACGATTTTTCCGGTAAAAATACCATCGTCACTATCAAAGCTAATACTCTTAATGTCGATGTTCATATTATTTGAAATGACTTTGGTCACTGAATTTACCAGCCCAAGATTGTCAATTCCGGTAACAATCAATTCGGATCTGAAATCCTGCTGCGAAGAATCTATCCATTTTGCCTGAATAATGCGATAGGTATAATTGCTTTGCAGTTGTAATGCATTGGGGCATGTTTTTTTATGAACCTTGATACCTTCACTTACAGTAATAAAACCAAAAACATCGTCTCCCGGTATTGGGTTGCAACAATTAGCAATGGAATAATCCAGTTTTTCATCTTCTTTTCCAAAAACAAGCTGGTCATATTTTACAGTAATCTCATCTTTATTAACTTCTTCATTTACAGGGGTTTTACGCATCCTGTTTTTAAAGAAACTCATGAAGGTGTTACTTCTGGAAGAGGCAAAATCCCGTAATTGCTGGTTTTCTATAATTCCTGAACCTATGCGGTAAAATAAGTCAAGGCTGGTTTTTACTTTGAAAAACACCACCAATTGATTGACTGTTTTTTCGTCTAATGTAATTTTGAGGGACTTTAATTTTCTCGCCAGAATTTGTTTTCCGTCTTCTGCTATTTTCTTTTTCTCGTCTTTTAGCGATGATTTAATTTTTGATTTTGCACGGGCTGTGGTGGTATAATCCAGCCAGTTAGCATTCGGCTTTGCATTTTCTGAGGTGATAATTTCTACCTGATCGCCACTTTTTAATTCGGTGCTTAAGGGCACCAGCCTGCCATTTAATCTTGCTCCACGGGTTTTTAATCCTACTTCTGTGTGAATACTAAAGGCAAAATCCAATGCAGTTGCGGCTTTTGGCAAAGAAATTAAATCCCCCTGTGGGGTAAATACAAAAATCTCTTTGGCATACAGGTTTAATTTAAACTGTTCGACAAAATCCACAGCGTTGGTTTCAGAGCTTTCGAGTGCTTCCTGTAACCTGTTTAGCCAAAGGTCTAAATTAATATCTTCATCGTCTTCTTTGTTTTTATATTTGTAATGAGCGGCAAATCCCTTTTCAGCAATTTCATTCATTCTTTCACTGCGTATCTGAACTTCCACCCACCTTCCTTTTGGCCCCATAACCGTGATGTGCAACGCTTCATAACCGGTGGATTTTGGTGAGGATATCCAGTCGCGTAAACGCGTGGGATTTGGTCGAAAATGATCTGTGACTATCGAATAAATTTTCCACGCAATGAATTTTTCATTTTCAGGTTCACATTTATAAATTATCCTTACGGCAAACTTATCATATACTTCTTCAAAGGCGATATTTTGCTTTATCATTTTTCTTTTTATCGAAAAAATGGACTTTGGCCTTCCTTTGATTTCATAATTTAAATTTTCCTTGTTCAAAGAGTCTTTTATAACCTTGTTAAACTCTTCTATATATTTATCCTGATCTTCCTTACTTTCTTTAATTTTATTGAAAATTTCATGATACACTTCAGGTTCTGTGTATTTTAAACCTAAATCCTCCAATTCCGTCTTTATGGAATACAAACCTATTCTGTGTGCCAGGGGAGCATATATGTAAAGGGTTTCTGACGCAATTTTAACTTGTTTGTCAGGATTCATGGATTCCATAGTTTGCATATTGTGCAAACGGTCTGCAATTTTTATGATAATCACCCTTACATCTTCATTAAGGGTAAGTAACATTTTCCGGAAGTTTTCTGCTTGCAGCGAAATATCCCTGTCCTGATCTTCCAACGCGGAAATTTTTGTCAATCCGTCCACAATCTTACAGACTGTTTTTCCAAAAAGGCGCTCTATGTCTTCCAATGTATAGGAGGTGTCCTCTACCACATCGTGAAGCAAAGCAGCAGCAATAGAGGTTGCGTCCAGCCCAATTTCTGAAGCGACAATTTTTGCCACGGCAATGGGATGAAATATGTAGGCTTCGCCTGATTTTCGGCGTTGCTCTTTATGTGCTTCCACAGCAATATCAAACGCTAATCTGATTTGTTTTTTATCCTCGTCAGAAAGTGTCCTGTAGCTTATTTTTAAAAGCTCTTTGTATTGCTTTGCAATCTCTTTGTTTTCTCTATCTAAGACTTTTTCCGTCATAAACTAAAAGTACAATTTCCTTTTGTAAGAAACAATACCTGATTTTGAGTTATTTAAATATTCTTGCCCGATATAAATGTAACGGATATTTAGCCTTTTTTAATATAATTCAGCAACTTTACGTTAGGTGTATTAATCGTCCAGCATTAAATTTCTGTAACGTTTTATCAATGGTGGATGTGAGTAGTGCACGAAGACATAAGCAGGATGTGGGGTCAAATTGCTCAGGTTGTTTTTGG
>JBGTDF010000332.1:0-2051 GCA_041748455.1 Planktosalinus sp. | reverse complement strand
AGCAAAACGGTATGTTCGGTCCAAGAGCAGCCAAAACGCTGTAAATATTATTAATTTTATCACCTTCCTGGTTATTGTTATTGGGTCGGCTGCCCTTTTTATAGTGCTTTCAGGCTTTGCCGGACTTAAAACATTTAGCCTTTCATTCAGCAATACATTCGACCCGGATTTAAAAGCACTGCCAGCAACAGGAAAATTCTTTTCTATATCACAAGAACAAGAGCAACAATTACTTAAAATTGAAGGAGTTGTCCATTACTCCAAAGAATTAGAAGAGCGTGTGTATTTAACTCATCGTCAAAAGAGTCATGTTGCCTATATTAAAGGGGTAGATAGCGACTATACCAAAGTTACCGCTGTTGACAGCACCTTGTATTATGGGGAATGGTATACCGATAGGCAAGAGGGTATTGTAGGTATTGGTATTGCCAATCTTTTAGGACTCACCATTAATAACTACCGTAGTCCATTGGTGGTACTGGCACCAAAACCCGGAAAAGGTGGATTTTCACAGCAGGCACTCAATACTAAACCCTATAATGAGTTACCGGTAATTCTCAGTGGTATTTATGCCATTGAGGAGAATTTAGACAAAAAGTACGTTTTTACAGATCTTGCCCTTGTACAGGCTTTATTGGAAAAAGATAGCACTCAGGTGTCCGGAGTTAATTTTAAAATTGCCAATGGAGGAAACATCATTGCAGTTCAGGAAAAAATTAAAACTCTTTTTGGAAGTGCTATTATTTTAAAAGACCGCAGGGAGCTTAACAGCACCTTGTACCGCATGCTGAACACAGAGAACCTGGCCACCTATCTTATTTTTACCTTGGTGCTTATTATAGCGCTTTTTAATGTGGTGGGTGCCATTATTATGATGATTTTAGACAAACAACAAAACTCCAAAACACTTTATAATTTAGGAACCACCATAAAGGAATTACGCCGTATTTATTTTGTGCAGGGCATACTGGTTACCGGTGCAGGCGGACTTATCGGTGTGGTTTTGGCTTCCGTGTTAATCTTGTCACAAGCTGCTTTTGGATGGCTTAAAATAACGCCTTCTTTGGCTTATCCGGTGGAATATCAGTTGATAAACGTACTCATTGTTTTAGGTACCATACTAGTGCTAGGGGTGATTGCTTCTAAGATTGCCAGCAGCAGGATTACCAAGAAATTGATAACTGTTTAGTATTAATTCTTTTAAAATAAATTGTTTTTCTTCTATTTGATGCTTTACAAGTATCAATTGCTGTATAAGGGAGAACGTATTTTGATCTTGGATTTAGATACTCAAAGTTGTCTTCGGGTGTAATCTCTAATCACCGGGAAATAGGTTCTCGAGTCGTTCTCGATACATTTTTTAATTTTCAATACTGCGTTCTGCAAATTAAAAACCACTCGAACTGACGGTTGTGGTTCCATTTTTTTGTATTTAAATATTTTTGTTGCCCCTATGTCAGGTCGCGTGGTTTTTCTGACGGTGTTAACCGGCGGAAAAACTGTATCGAGACCAAGACCGTTTTACACAATGATGCTTGTTAGTCAGGAGTAGATGCTAAAATGAAATAGTAGTTTAGGCAAACTGAAAATCGGCGAAGTTTTCCAGAACGGCATCGAAGGCAGCAAAAACAGCTTCCGATTCATCACTGGTGACCATTTGCATACGATATTCCTTGAAGTTGGGAATACCTTTAAAATAGTTGGTGTAGTGTCTACGGGTTTCAAAAACCCCTAATTTCTCCCCTTTCCAATCAATGGCCATTTCCAAATGGCGTCTTGCCGCATGGACGCGTTCTTCGAGCGTAGGAGGAGCTAAATGTATTCCTGTTTTGAAATAGTGTTTCACCTCATTGAAAAACCAAGGGTATCCTATACTCGCCCTACCGATCATAGCACCATCCAAACCGTATTCATCCCGCATTTTCATAGCCATTTCAGGAGTGTCTACATCGCCGTTGCCAAAAACCGGAATGTGCATTCGGGAGTTGTTCTTCACTTGAGCAATAGGTCCCCAATCGGCTTCGCCTTTGTACATCTGTACCCGCGTTCTG
>JBGTDF010000331.1:0-8275 GCA_041748455.1 Planktosalinus sp. | reverse complement strand
GAAGCCAAAACCAACTTAAAAGATGCTGTTAGAACCGCTGTGGGCAAGTCTATGGGGAAAGATATCGTTATCGCCTGTATGGATTTTGCTTTTATAGGAGGTTCTATGGGTGCCGTAGTAGGGGAAAAAATTACAAGGGCCGGCGATTATGCTTTAAAAAAGAAAATCCCTTTTCTTATAATCTCAAAAAGTGGCGGCGCCAGGATGCAGGAAGCTGCTTATTCCTTAATGCAATTGGCAAAAACTTCGGCAAAACTGGCTCAGCTTTCAGATGCAAAAATCCCGTATATTTCATTGTGTACAGATCCCACTACCGGTGGAACCACAGCTTCTTTTGCGATGCTGGGCGACATTAATATTGCAGAACCGGGAGCATTGATAGGGTTTGCAGGTCCACGTGTCGTAAGGGATACCACCGGAAAAGAACTTCCGGAAGGATTTCAAACATCTGAGTTTTTACTGGAACATGGCTTTCTTGATTTCATTTCTATGCGAAAAAATTTAAAAAAGAACATGAATCTGTACTTGGATTTAATATTAAATCGTCCAATAAGAAAAATAGCTTAAAATCACACTTTTCAATCTACTATTCCCCTAAAAAAGGATATCTGTAGTCTACAGGAGTGACAAAAGTTTCTTTTACCATTCTTGGGGAAACCCATCGCAGTAAATTTAATTTTGAGCCTGCTTTATCATTGGTTCCTGATGCCCTTGCGCCCCCAAATGGCTGTTGGCCAACTACAGCACCTGTGGGTTTATCATTGATATAGAAATTACCCGCTGCATTCTCCAGAATATCCACGGCAACTTCAAGTGCATAACGATCTTCACTGAATACGGCACCGGTGAGTGCATATTCTGAAGTGCCATCTACTAAATGCAATGTTTCTTCCCACTTTTCATCTTCATACAGATAAATAGTCATTACAGGACCAAATAACTCGGTGCACATGGTTGTGTATTTTGGGTCTTCAGTTAAGATAACCGTTGGCTCTATGAAATACCCTTTTGATTTGTTATAATTACCACCTACAATGATTTCCGCATTTTTATCTTTTTTAGCCTGGTCGATATATTTGACCAATTTATCAAAAGATCCTTCATGAATTACAGCAGTTATAAAGTTGCCCATATCTTCCGGCGAACCCATTTTAAAAGACTTCACATCTTTTACCAGTTGGTCTTTTATTTGAGGCCATAAACTTTTAGGTAGGTAGGCACGGGATGCCGCAGAACATTTTTGTCCCTGGAATTCAAATGCACCCCTTGATATTGCCGTAGCGATTTGAATTGGATTGGAAGATTTATGTGCAACGATAAAATCTTTTCCTCCGGTTTCGCCTACAATTCGTGGGTAAGTTTTATAATTTGCTATGTTTTCCCCAATTTGCTTCCAAAGCAGTTTAAAAATATCTGTAGAGCCCGTGAAGTGTAATCCTGAAAAGTCAGGACTGCTCAAAATGGTATTGGTTATCATTACCGGATCGCCATAGACAACATTGATGACCCCATCAGGGACACCTGCTTCCCGAAAAACATCGGTAATTACTTTAGCTGAATATACCTGGCTGTCACTAGGTTTCCATACCACCACATTTCCCATTAAGGCTGCGCTTGCGGGTAAATTTCCGGCGATGGCGGTAAAATTGAAAGGGGTAATGGCATAAATGAATCCTTCCAGGGGGCGGTATTCCAAACGGTTCCATGCTCCTGAAGTAGACTCAGGTTGCTCCGCATAAATTTCAGTCATGAACTGTACATTGAACCTTAAAAAATCTATAAATTCACAGGCTGCATCAATTTCAGCCTGATAAATATTTTTGGATTGACCTAGCATAGTGGCGGCATTTATTTTGTCCCTGTAAGGACCTGCAAGCAATTCTGCTGCTCTTAAAAATATACCTGCCCTTTGTTGCCATGGCATTTTAGACCATGATTTTCTGGCTTCCAGCGCAATATCGATGGCCTGTTGCACGTGTTTCTTTTTAGCTTTGTGATAAGTCCCTAAAGTATGTTTGTGGTCATGTGGAGGGGATATAGTACCGGTATCGCCTGTGAAAATTTCTTCACCATTAATATATAATGGTACATCTACTGTTGAGGTATACATTTCCCTGTACGTTTTTAAAACGCTTTCTCTTTCCGGGGAACCCGGAGCATAACTTTTTACAGGTTCATTAACCGCGACAGGTACTTTAAAAAATCCTTTTCCCATGATTTGATTTATTTTTTGGAGTTCATTTTTTCTGCCTGCAAAGGTACAAATTTTTAGAGAGACCGTTAAATGGTTAATAGTATAATAGTTAATAGTTAACAGGAAATTAAGTTATTGAGAAATTGAGAAATTGAGAAATTTAGGTAATTTGTGGATTAGTTATTGGTGTGCAGTTAATTGAAGATTAATTAATTTTGAGAAACTCTGAACTGTACTTCTAACTTCTAAATTGATACTTTAATTTTTGTAATTTTAAATAAATTGAACACATGTGCACTGTAACCTTTATTCCGAAGAAAAACGGGGATTTTATACTAACTTCCAACAGGGATGAGATGCCGCAAAGGGAGACTTTACCTCCAAATGTCTATAATGAAGAAGGAATAAATTTATTGTATCCCAAAGATGTCGTGGCTGGAGGTACCTGGATAGGGTTGAGTTCGAGGGAACGTATGGTCAATCTGTTAAATGGAGGGTTTGTCGCGCATACCCGAAAACCAAGTTATCCAAAGAGCAGGGGTTTAATTGTCAAAGAACTACTGATGGCAAAGAGTAGTAAAGACTATATAGAATATACAGACTTTGCAGACATGGAACCGTTCACTATTATACTGGTGGAATGGCATGAAACATTGCAATTGTATCAATTAGTCTGGGATGGGGAAGAAAAGCATTTGCAAAAAATGAAAATTCAACACACTATCTGGAATTCGGCCCCATTGTATACGCCGGAAATGACGCTGTTGCGGAAGGAATGGTTTTCTGATTTTTTGAATACGGAAAATCTTGATGCAGCAAATATCTTAAATTTTCACCGCAATGCAGGGGCAGGGGATAAACATACTGATTTGTTGATGGACAGGGGTTTTATAAAAACCGTAAGCATCACACAGGTTGAAAAATCAAGTAAAAACCTAAGAATGCACTATAAAGACTTGCATAGTGATGAAAGTGAAAAGACAATTGATTTTGTATAAATTTCTGCAAATTAATTCATTGCAAAAGGAGCGCATAATTTAAAAGTAGGCACTTTTACACGGAACCTTTTTGTAGTTGTAAAATTTATCATATTGTAATGCCCGCGCATAGCCCCAAATGGGGAACACAGCAGACATCCTGAAGTATAGGTATGGGATTCACCCGGTTTAATAACAGGCTTTTTGCCAACAACCCCTTCGCCGGTCACAATTTCATCTTCGTTTAAAGAATCTTTGATTTTCCAGTATCTGGATGTAAGTTGCACAGAGTCTTTACTTTGGTTTTCTATGGTAATATGGTACTGAAAAGCATAGTGCATTTTATAATTTTTATAAAATGTACCTTCAAAATCTGTTTCTACAGAAATTTTAATTCCTTGTGTAACTTGCTGTACCATGCAAAAATATTAATAAAGCGAAAACGATAAAAAAGCATAGAATATCGCCGCAAACATGGCTAAGATACTAAATAAAGTGTTTAGTATCATAAATTTAACTATAGTTTTAAATCTGCCCTGTTCATAAAATCTTCGCATGGCTTTGTATAAATACAGGGCAAATAATAAGAGGGCAATAGATGTAAATAAATCAGTATTAAATATATAATCAAAGAGTATGGTGATGGTCAAGAGTACAAAAAAGAGACTTTGCACATGAAAAGCAAATACAAGATGCTCCATATATGTAAATCTGTTTTTCCTTATGTAGAGAAGCTTAATAAAGAAGGCGAAAAAAGGAATAAAAAAGAAAATAACAAACGGCAATTTTGAAATAAAGAAATTGAAAGCAAAATCAGGGTTTTTTATAAAATAATCCAGATCAACCACTTTTTTATAAGACCAGATATTTTTTGCTGTCAACGGGTGTTGAAGTTCTTTTAAGGCATCTATGGGTTTTTTTTCCGGATTTTCTTTGTAGTAACTCCAATATATTTCAAATTTTGTAAACATATTGTTTTTAGCAGGAATGGAGTCCAATTGTTGTTGGGTATAAAGTGGTATGGAATCATTCCCAAAAAGGGATAAGGTTCTTTGTATTTCTTCATTCTTAGAAACTTTCTTGAGAGTATCATTAATTTGAGCTTCTTTAAGAGCTTCCTCAGTTATGCTATCTATTAAGTTTGGAACTGCATTTTCATTATTCTCCCAATAAATCTTTACGGGACTGTTATTTTCAAAAACCTGTAGGTTGCCATCTTTCGAACTAGTGATTTGCCTAGCTTTCGGGTTTTTGTTGTTTTGCTCATTATCTGGAGTTACATTATAGGAATCAATTTTTGTAAGTAAAGCATACAATAAAAAAAAAAGGATACTTACGCTTAAGTAAAAACGAAAAGGATTAGCATACTGCATTCTTTTGCCTTCAATATATTCTTTGGAAATTTTACCCGGCTTGAATAAAATAACCCTCAGGGTAAGCATCAAACGACTGTCATAAGCAATAAGACCTGCAAAAAATTCCTGAAACAGGTCTTTAAAGTGAAGTTTTTTAGTGGAATTTAACTGGGAACAGCTAGGACAATATCTATCACTCTTGTCCAGCGGATGTTCGCAATTCAAACATTTTTCACCTCGGTACCGAAGCGATTTTCTTCCTTTTTCAGAAGATGGAAGCATATTTGCGAGTAAAACAGAAAGTCTGTCCAGCATAGGATTATTTACTTGATAATAAACTAAATATTTAATCTGACTTAAGACTAATTTTCAATCTTAAGTTCCTAATTGGAAGTATTCTTTTAAATCCGTTTTTAATTATTGGTTATGTTAATTGAGTTTGCGCTTCCCACGCCTATAATCTGATCAAACCTTCCGCCTAAAGGACGGTAGTATACCAGCACGGTATATTCATTTTCGGTTTGGTCAAAATTGCCGTCTATTGCGCCTTCATCAATAGTGCCATCTGCGTTTACCACTACATATTTATAATTATAAAAACCTTGTTTGAACAAACGTTTACTTCTGTAGGTATCACTTCTTTCGTCATAAGACATTCTGGTGCTCGCATCAAAAGTAAAGTTATTAAAATTTCCGTAAAGATGTATTTCCTGTCCTTCTTTTAAATCATCATAATACTGCAATGCAAAATGTATCCAGACATATTCTGCATCAATAGTTGCTTTTTGTCCCCGTATATTCCTTACCACAAAATTTCCATTAATATCCGGGTTATAGGTATAAGGCCTGTCTTTTCGTGCAATATTTGTAAAAAGATAGTTGATATATAAATCTTCCAGTTCTACCCTTCTTATATTTACCGTAGCGCCTCTCACATCACTGTTGTCAAAATTAAGAAACTCATTACCACCCCAGAAAGCGGCTTCCTGATCATACCTGTAAATGAGCTCTGTGCCTATGGTATATTGGGGTTTTAAATTGGTAATTGCATTTTTAAGATTATTATTTTGCATTACAAGGGTTTTTACGTTTTGATTTGGATTTATTAATAACGTGCTTGGGGAATTAATCGTAAAATTCACCACTTGTTTGGTGCGTATAAAATTAAGATCTCTAGATCTTCTAATTTCCACAGCCACACTGGCTATACTTTCATAGACCATAAATTTTCTGGAAAATTGAAGGTTTCCCCTGTCATCCAGTATTTTTAACAAATAGTTGCCAGATTTTGTAATACCTCTCATATCCCTGTTGGGAAGGTTCAAGACATAATGGGAATACATTTGCAACGTGTTGAATGAATTTTCATAGAAATCTATCCTCACATCATCAAACCCGTCCAGATATTCAGATTTTACTAAATCTGATGGTGTCCAGTCAAAATTATAGTGTTCAATGATGTAGTAATAATCCCTTTCATCCCCATTAATATCATCAAAACTGATTTGAAGCCGTTCCCCGATTTTTACAATAGGAATTTGGGCTTGTGGTGTATTTCCAATAAAAGTAACTGTTTGAATATGTTGAGGCGGGGTTAATTCTTTTACTTGGGCAAAAAGCGCATTTGAAAAAACAAATAAACCGGCAAATAATAAGGTAAATAGTTTCATAGAGTATATATAATAGGTGTAAATATAAACAAATTTTAGACCAAAGAAATTTTGGGTGTTTAAAACGAAATTTTATTATTTAGAACAATTATAAATAAATAATTTACCTGTATATAGACTATAAAAATACGTGGCAAAATTTGTAAATTTGCGCTCCCGAAATACCGAAGTTATTTTGGTAGGGTAAATTTAAGAGAACTCAAACACAAATATCCTATGTCAAAAGACATTAGAATTACAAAAGGGCTTGATATACGTCTAGTAGGCGAATCTGAAAAAACACTTACCAATGCCCCGAGATCACGCACCTTTGTTATTAACCCATTAGATTTTCATCTTGTAACACCAAGGCTTTCTGTAAAAGAGGGGGCAAAATTACAGGTTGGGGATGAAATCTGGTTTTCAAAGAATAATGAGAAAATTAAATTCGTATCTCCGGTAAGCGGAACATTAACCGAAATTAGACGTGGTGCAAAACGAGTTATCACTGCATTGGTTATTACTGCAGATAGTGAGGATAAGTACCGTGACTTCGGAAAAATGGATGTTGCAAGTGCAAGTGCGGAAGCTATAAAAGAAAGGCTTCTGGAGAGTGGTTGCTGGCTTTTTATCAAACAACGCCCCTATGATGTTGTTGCCGATCCGGAAGTGACCCCCAGGGATATCTTTATATCTGCTTATGCAAGTGCGCCATTAGTGGCAGATTATGATTTCACATTAAACGGCAAGGAGGCACAATTGCAAGCTGCGGTTACCGCATTAAGCAAATTGACTAAAGGAAAAGTTCACGTAGGCATTGGAGCAGACGCAAGCTCTACTTTTGCAAACTTAAATAATATAATCACTCATAAAATTTCAGGCCCGCATCCTTCCGGAAATGTTGGTACCCTTATAAATAAAATCAGCCCTGTAAATAAAGGAGAAACTGTTTGGACAGTTAGTCCACAGGACCTTGTGATTATTGGGGATTTATTGTTAACAGGTAAATTTAATGCAGAAAGAATCGTTGCCTTATCCGGCTCCTCTGTAAAATCACCAAAATATTACAGAACAAAAATTGGAGCTGAAGTTTCTACAATGATTTATGATTCCGGGCTTAATGAAGAACACGTTCGCGTTATTAGCGGCGGGGTTCTTACCGGTAAAAAAGTTCAAAAAGATGGGCATTTAGGCTTTTATGATACTACCATTTCGGTAATTCCGGAAGGCGATGATTATGAATTTTTTGGATGGAACAAACCTGTTTTTGATAAAATATCGCTGACCCGTGCCTTGACCTTTTCGTGGTTAACACCAAAGAAAAAATATACATTAACCACAAATACCAACGGCGAGCACAGGGCATTTGTACAAACAGGAATGTATGAGCAGGTATTTCCACTGGATATTTATCCATTGCAAATTTTAAAAGCATGTATGGTGGAAGATCTGGACGCGATGGAACAGTTAGGGATGTATGAAGTTGCACCAGAAGATTTTGCATTGACTGAGTTTGTGTGTATTTCAAAACAACCACATCAGGAAATTATTAGAAAAGGTTTAGATGTTATGTACAAAGAAATAGGTTAAGCTATGAGTTTGAAAAATAAATTACACGAGTTAAAATTAAAATACAAAGACACAAAAATGCGTGCATCCTTTAATGCACTGCACACGTTCTTGTATTTGCCTAATGAAACCACCCATTCCGGAAGTCACGTTAGGGCAGCTGACGATTTAAAGCGTACTATGAATACCGTGATTATGGCTTTGGTGCCTTGTTTGATCTTTGGTATTTTCAATGCAGGATATCAACATTATTCTGCTATCAATGGATTCCCACAAAACTTTTCCCTATTTGAACATTTCATAAACTGGGAGAATTTTGTGCTTGGAGCCTGGACGGTTTTGCCATTAGTAATTGTCTCTTACGGAGTGGGACTTGCAATAGAATTTTTGTTTGCAACCATTAAAGGACATGAGGTGGAAGAAGGATATCTGGTAACCGGAATGCTTGTGCCATTAATTGTTCCAATCGATACCCCACTATGGATGCTTGCTGTTGCAGTAGCCTTTGGAGTTGTAATTGGTAAAGAAGTT
>JBGTDF010000330.1:0-4137 GCA_041748455.1 Planktosalinus sp. | reverse complement strand
GTTTCAATGTCGGCGATTTCCCTTATTCTACATTTATCAGGTTACGGTATCAGTAATATTCCAGAGAGGTTTACTAAAAAAACGCCGGTAAAATTTGTAAGCATCTATTTGCTTTTAATCTCATCATTATTGTTTATTGTAGAATTAAGTATCATGATGCCTTTCCTCACAGGTGGCATCATTCCGGAAACTATAAAACTAACGGCGCATCCCACCAGCGTAGTTTTTGCTTTGGATTTTTCTATTGTAATTCCTGTTTCTGCAATTGCTGCTATTTTACTATGGAAGTGCCAATCATGGGGTTTTATTATGGCCATTATAATGCTGGTGAAAGGATTTACCTACGGATTAGTATTGTGTTTTGGAACCGCCTTGCTTGCCTATTCAGATATGTATGGTAAGTGGGATCCTTTAATGCCCTTGTATATTATTGTTGCTCTTGGGGGAATATTGGGTTGCTGGTTGTTATTAAAAAAATTTAAAGAAACAAGTACAATAACTTATAAATAGCTTATGCTCCCGATAAAACGATTTATTAAGTACACCATAATATTTTACTTACTCCTTGCAGTAGTCTATTGGGTTTTTATTCATCCTGCATATATGAATTGGGGTGCAACAGCTGCGGAGATTAAAATGAACTTACCCGGAGACGAACTTATTTCTTCCAACAGAATTGTTTCAACCCGTACTATCAACATAAATGCACCCAAAGAAAAAATATGGCCGTGGTTCGCACAAACGGGCCAAAACCACGGGGGCTTTAACAGTTACTATTGGTTAGAAAATTTGTTTGGTGCAAAAATGGTGAATGCAAATATGGTTCATCCCGAATGGCAAAATCCACTGCCAGGTGATACAGTTTATTATGGAAAAAATCAAGGTTATGCATTAGTGGCTTTGGTGCAGAAAAATGAATATTATTCATTAAGTAGATGGACATTTTATCTGCATTCTATAGATACAGCTACTACAAGATTAATTGTTCGTTATCCATCTATGGAGGTAAGGCAAAGTAAATTCACAAAACTCTATTATTATGGCATGTTTGAGCCCCTCCATTTTATTATGGAAACAGGAATGATGATGGGTATTAAACAAAAAGCAGAAAGACAATAAATAAAATGCTAAAAAGTAAAACAAATATCTCTAATAAAGTTATAGCATTGAATGGCGCAACTGTAGCGGTGGCTGCCGTGTTTGCATATTCAATAATAGTAATGATATATGCTATTATACGTTCATCAGCTTCCATTTACAGCATAATGCCAATGGGGGAAAGAAATAGTATTTTATGGGCTAATAGTATTTCGGTCGCTTATTCGGTTGCTGTTTTTTCTGTTATACTGGCTTTAGTTTCATCGATTCCAGGAGCTATTGCTGCTGTTATTTTGAAAAACTTATTACTTTATTTTAATCCTAAAATAATTTTTAGAAAAACTGTTCTTATAAGTTGTATTACAGCTTTTGCATTACTCACCTTTTTGTATCTGTTACTGTATGCTTTGCTTAAAGATTGGATGACATTCAATTATTTTGAAACATTTTCATTTTGGTTTTTATTTCCTGCTGTTATCTTCTTTTCAGCTTGCGTAATTGGGGGCGGTAAGTTAAATAAGGTTTTAGAATCGGGTATAAACCAAGTAGCAAATAGCAGCAATAAAATTTAGAAATGAAATTTAGATCGATTCAAAAATATTTCCTTAATTGTTTTCTTTTAACAATACCAATTTTGGTTTGGGACTTTATCTTCACCAATCAATTGCCGAAGGCTTATCAACCTGAGATATTCTGGAACAATATTCCATCCTTTATCACTTATGGCGAAAATATTTCAAGAATAGTGATGTTTGTTTTTATATCGCTAATGCCATTAAAAGTCTTATCAGTAACACAAAAAAAAGGGTTTGCGCTCTATGTAGCTGGTACACTAGCTTATTTTGCTTCATGGCTAATTTTAATTTTTAATCCTAATAGCTCTTGGAGTAAAACTGTGATGGGATTGTTGGCCCCTGCTTATACCCCTTTGTTTTGGCTAATTGGCATAGGGCTAATTGGAAACTCTTTATACTTCAATATTCCCTACAAAAGATGGTTGTATTTTACTATCGTTATTGTGTTTCTAATATTTCACAACTGGCATACGTACCTGATCTATTTTAGAACACATTAAATGTATCATTATGAAACCTCCTTTCTCCCTAGAACAATTTTTACACGTTTTTAGAAACTATAATCTGGCAGTTTATCCAATGCAGATTGTTCTTTACTTGTTAAGTGGTATTGCTGTTTATCTTGTTTTCAAACCTAATCCAAAATCTGATAAAATTATTAATTTAATACTTTCCTTTTTATGGTTTTGGATGGCTATTGTTTATCATATCATTTTCTTTACAGCTATAAACAAGGCTGCATATATATTTGGTGGATTATTCATTATTCAAGGTATGCTATTTTTAATTTTTGGTGCTTTTCAAAATAAAGTTTCCTTCCATTTTAAAAACGATAAGTATGCAATTACAGGAATTACTTTGATTTTATTTGCAACAATTGTATATCCGGTTTTAGGATATTTCTTTGGTCACATTTATCCATCTTCACCCACTTTTGGCTTGCCTTGCCCAACTACTATTTTCACTTTTGGATTTCTATTGCTAAACACCAATAAATGTCCCATTACAATTCTTATAATTCCATTTATATGGTCGGTTATAGGCTTTTTGGCGGCATTTCAATTTGGCATCTTGGAAGATACTGGTTTGATAGTCGCCAGTTTACTTTCCGTTTTTTTATTAATGTACCGGAATAGAATACTGGCTACTAAGAAAGTTAATACAAAATGAAAACAATTATAAAATCGATAAAACGAATGGTACTAATAATATTTTCAACTTTATTAGGATTCTTATTAATTCTATTCCTTGTTTTGTTGGCCTTTAGCCCTGGTAAAATTAAACCGTATGTAGATGATAATGGCAACCCAATAACCGGGAGTATTGCTGAAAAAATATTTGTAGAAATTGGTGGAGTAACGCAAGGAATGTTTATAAAAAGTAGAAACATAAACAATCCAATTCTTTTATATGTGCATGGAGGCCCTGCGTTTCCAAATTATTTTTTATTTGATAAATATAAGCCTGATTTAGAAAATTATTTTACTGTATGCTATTGGGAACAACGTGGCGGTGGGCTTTCTTACACTCCCGAAGTTACTATGGAAAGCATGAATTTTAACCAACTGGCAACCGATGCTATTGAAGTTACAAACTATTTACGTAATCGCTTTGGGAAAGAAAAAATTTACATAATGGCACATTCTGGCGGTACGCCGATAGCCCTGCTTGCCGTATCAAAAGAACCTACATTATATAATGCCTATATAGGTATGGGGCAAATTACCCATCAGGCTGAATCAGAAAAGATGGCTTATAAATATATGATGGAACAATATGTTGCTATTGGAAATGAAAAACGAATGAATCAACTAAACGAGTACACTGTTTTAGCATCTGATTCAAATATTATTTCTTTCTATAAATCCTCAATACGAGATAAGTATATGCATGAGTTGGGTATTGGCACTATGCACAAAATGAAATCGGTTTTTCGTGGTATTTTCATTCCTGTATGGACTTGTAAAGCATACACCCTTAAAGAAAAAATAAACATTTGGAAATCAAAATTATCATTTTTACCTAAAACGAATCTAATAAATGAAATGCTGGAAACAGATTTTACTGAAATAACTAAAATAGATATTCCTGTTTATTTCTTTAGTGGAAAGTTTGATTTAACGGTCAATAATAATTTATCAAAAGCATATTTGAATAAAATTGATGCTCCATTAAAAGGATTTTACACTTTTCAAAATTCAGCACATAGCCCTTTGTTTGAAGAACCTGAGCTGGTAAGAAAAATAATTGAGATTGATATTTTAAATAATAAAAACAGTTTATCAGACAAAAACTGAAACACAAAAATTTAAATAAATTCTAATTGTATATCCGTAAACACCCCTAAATTGATAAATAATTCGTATATTGTATTGATTTTAAAATAGCTGGTCATGAATATATTTTCTTTTGGGGTACATTTTACGGACGAGAAGAGCTGCAGGCTGCACTTCAAGGAACAGCG
>JBGTDF010000329.1:0-6863 GCA_041748455.1 Planktosalinus sp. | reverse complement strand
GTTACCAATATGCTCAATAAATTGAATAATCAAAGTTTAGAGAAAACCGGCTTTAAGGGGAATAGCAGTTTATTGGTTTTTGGAGCTACGGTATATCTTTAACCCAGTCTTTTCATCGCATTTTCAATACGCTCTACAGTTTCTTTTTTTCCAAGCAACGCCATAATATCCATAACATCGGGGCCTTTCATTTCACCAACCAAAGATAAGCGCAAAGGCTGCATTACTCTACCAAAACTTATCCCGGCATCTGCAATCCACCCCTTTACCCTTTCGGTTAGAGAAGCGGTATCAAATGGAGAGGTGTTTCTTAAGATTACAATTAGAGCCTGCATAACTTTATCTGTTTCTGCATTCCAGCATTTATTTGCTGCTTTTTCGTCATAAGCTGTTGGCGCTTTAAACAGAAAATGACTTTCTTCCCAAAAGTCAGAAACAAAAGTAGCCCTGTCTTTTACCATGGAAATTACTTTTTCTAAATCTATGGATGTGGTAATGTGTTTTCTGTCCAAAAGTTTTTTAAAGGATTCTGTTAAAGAAGCGTCAGATTGTTGTTGCAGGTAATAGTGTTGAAACCATTTTGCCTTATCGGGATCAAATTTAGCGCCACTTTTGTGAACACGTTCCAGTTCAAAAGCATCTACTAATTGATTTAAGCTGAAAATTTCTTTTTCGGTGCCGGGATTCCAGCCTAAAAAGGCAAGCATATTAACTACTGCTTCCGGAAAATACCCGTCCTCACGATACCCTTTGTAGATTTCGCCTTCAGCGGTTTTCCATTCCAGTGGAAAAACAGGAAATCCCATTTTATCACCATCCCTTTTGCTTAATTTTCCTTTTCCTATGGGCTTCATCAACAACGGAAGATGCGCAAAATAAGGCCTTTCCCATTCAAATGCATCGTATAATTGAAAATGCAATGGCAAAGAAGGCAGCCATTCTTCCCCGCGAATAACGTGTGATATTTCCATTAAATGATCATCCACTACATTGGCAAGATGATAGGTGGGCATGCCATCACTTTTAAATAGCACTTTGTCATCCAGAACACTGGTATCTATGGTTATTTCGCCCCGTATTACGTCGTTGATAACTAAAGTATCATTAGCCGTGGATTTAAACCTAATTACATAATCTTCCTTTGAGGCAAGGCGATCTTCCAGGTTTGCTTTGCTCATGGTGAGCGAATTATCCAGTTTTTGACGGTTATGGTGGTTATATATAAAAGTTTTTCCTTTGTCCTCATGATCTGCCCTGTTTTTCTCCAGTGCATCGGGTGTATCAAAAGCATAATATGCATTTCCTGATGCAATCAAAGCATCTGCATATTGTCTATACAAATGTTTACGCTCACTTTGACGGTATGGACCATATCCTTTCTCTTTGCCCACTCCTTCATCAAACGGGATTCCGCTCCAGTTTAAAGAATCTATGATATATTGTTCAGCGCCTTCCACATAACGGTTTTGGTCTGTATCTTCTATGCGAAGTATGAAATCTCCACCGTGCTTTTTTGCAAATAAATAATTATATAATGCTGTCCTGACGCCACCTATGTGAAGTGGGCCGGTTGGACTTGGCGCAAATCGCACCCTAACTCTTTTGTTGTTTGGGGAATCTCCTTCCTGTAAGCTCTTCTCTATTTCCATCGTAAATATTGTTTAATAAAAAGAAAAAACACATAAGAATTGTTTTCTTGTTTTAAGACCGCAAAGATACAATTAACAACCTATTCTGAGAGGCTTTTACGCTGCTATTCCCAATAAATTTTACCTATTTTGCGTTATGTATAAAAGTATCCTGTTAAAATTTAAACAACGTTGCCTTAAAGAAGTAGCTTTTACTAATTAAATTAGTATTTTTATGGGTTTAAGAAATCCATTATATCTTTGAATAATTTTAAAAACATACAATACAAGCTCGAGCAATTCATTAGGAAATATTATACCAATGAGTTACTCAAAGGGGCTATATTATTTTTTGCCATTGGGCTTCTGTATTTTTTAATTACCCTCTTAATTGAGTATTATTTATGGCTACCTACCTTTGGAAGAACTTTTTTATTCTGGACATTTATATTTGTGGAAACTGCATTATTTGCGAGGTTTATTGTTTTTCCCATTGCAAAACTTTTAAAGTTTAAAAACGGAATCAATTATGAACAGGCCTCCCGAATAATTGGAGACCATTTTCCGGAAGTAAGCGATAAACTGCTAAATGTACTTCAATTGCAACAAAACGGTCAACAAACCGAATTACTTCTGGCAAGCATTGAGCAGAAATCCCAACAATTACAGCCTATTCCGTTTACCAATGCGGTAAATTTCAAAACCAATGTAAAATATTTAAAATATGCTGCAATCCCGGTGGTGCTGTATTTTATACTGTTCCTTACCGGAAACAGCGACATGTTCTCCAGCAGTTATAAACGCGTTGTAAATTATAATACTGCGTTTGAACCGCCCGCACCATTTTCTTTTTTTGTGGTAAATGAGGAACTAAAAGCTCTCGAAAACAAACCGTTTATTTTAAATGTTCGCGTTGCAGGGGATTTTCTTCCGGAGAATGCTTCCATAGCTTACAATGGGGAAACTTATTACTTACAACAAAATGCCCCGGGGGAATTCCAATATACTTTTTCACAACCGGCAGATGCTATCACTTTTCGGTTACAGGCCAATGCGGTTATTTCAAAACCCTATACATTGGATATCGTAAAAGTACCTTCTTTGGTTTCATTTGAAATGTTCCTAGACTATCCCAATTATACAGGAAAACGTGATGAAACCTTAAAAAGTACCGGTAACGCAACTATTCCGGAAGGGACGCGTGTTACCTGGAAAATGAACACCAAACAAACAGAGAGTATTAAACTCAAGACAGAAGATTCTGCATATATATTCACTAAAAAAATCCCTGAATTTGAATTTTCAAAAGCTATTTTTTCCAAATTAGAATACCAAATTGCAACATCCAATGCACAACTGGAAGACTATGAAAATTTGGCTTTTTCTTTAAATGTGGTTAAAGACCAATTTCCCGAAATATCCGTAGAAGCAAAACAAGACACGGTAAACAGCCAGATAGTTTATTTTATGGGACGAGTTTCAGATGATTACGGACTTTCTAAATTACAACTAGTTTATTTTACGGAAGACAATGAAAAAAACAAACAGAGTGAAAAACTGCCATTAACAAGCGGAAATTTTGATCAGTTTGTTTATGCCTTTCCGGGAAATTTACCATTGGAGGAGGGTAAAACCTATTCTTATTATTTTGAGGTTTTTGATAATGATGGGATTAATTCCCCAAAAAGCAGTAAATCAACAACTTTTTCTTTCCGAAAGCTTACCAGTGATGAACTTGAAGACCAGCAATTAAAGGAACAGCGGGAAACTATTCAAGGACTTGATAATGCCCTCCAGAACATGGACAAGCAAAAAAAGGATCTGGAAGAATTATCAAAAAACCAAAAAGAGAAGTCAGAATTAAACTGGAACGATAAGCAGAAACTGGAAGAATTCATTAAACGTCAGAAATTACAGGAAGAATTAATGAAGAAGTTTTCTGAAAAAATGAAAGACAACCTGGAAAATTTTCAGAAAGAAAATAAAGAAAATGACCCGCAGAAAGAAGAATTGCAAAAGCGATTTGATGAAAATGAAGAGAAATTAGAGGAAAACGAAAAGCTTTTGGACGAACTTGAAAAATTAAGAGAAAAGATTGAAGAGGAAGAGCTCTATGATAAACTGGAAAAACTGGGTAACCAAAACAAAAAGCAACAGCGCAATCTGGAACAATTATTAGAATTGACCAAGCGTTACTATGTTCAAAAGAAAGCAGAGAAATTAGCAAGTGACCTGGAAAAATTAGCAGAAGAACAAGAGAAACTTTCGGAAGAGTCCGGCGAAGAGAACACCCCTGAAAAGCAGGAGAATTTAAACGAAAAGTTTGAAAAATTCACCGAAGAAATGGAACAATTGCAAGAAGAGAATCAAAACTTGCAAAAGCCTATGGACATTCCTGACAATTCCCCACAGGAAGAAGAAGTAAAGCAGGAACAACAGGAAGCTTCAGATAAACTGGAACAACAAAAACAGGAAGATGCAAAAAAGAACCAGAAGAAAGCTGCACAAAAAATGAAGGAAATGAGCCAGAAGATGCAAATGCAAATGGCAGCAGGTGGAGCAGAAGGTGCTGAAGAAGATATAGACATGTTGCGTCAAATAGTGGACAACCTGGTCACATTTTCCATTTCACAGGAAGACTTGATGGAAGAGTTTAAAGTGACAAGTTATGGGAATGCCCTTTTTGGGCAAAAACTGGTCAGACAGGGGGTTTTAAGACAAAATTTTCAACATGTGGACGACAGCCTCTTTGCCCTTGCTTTGCGTAATCCTATAATTGGCACCAAAATAAATGATTTAATTGCGGACGTGGATTATAACATAGTTAAATCTACAGAACGCTTGTCAGACAACCAGATTCGCAATGGGATATCCCATCAGCAATATACCATTACCGGTGCAAATGAACTTGCGGTACTGCTCGCAGACGCTTTAAATAGCATGCAAATGGACGCCCAAATGTCCGGTGCCGGAAAATCAGGTAAGGGCAAAGGCTTTCAGTTACCTGACATCATTCAGCAACAAGAGAGCCTAAATGAAAAAATGGAGAAAGGCACAAAGTCAGGATCTAAAGGAGAAGGTGAAGGAGAGGGCCAAGGCGAAGGCGAGGGGGAAGGAGATGGAGAAGGTGAAGGCAAAGGAAAAGACGGAAAAAGCGGCAATAAAGGGGAAGGCGAGGGAGACAGTGATGGAGAAGGCAAAGATGGAAGGGACGGCCAGATGAATCCCGAAGAAATGAATGGTCTGCTATATGAAATATACCAGCAACAACAACTGTTGCGTATGCAATTGGAAGACAGGCTACGTCAGGAAGGGCTTCCGGCAGATGCAAGGGACCTCATTCAAAAAATGGAGCAGGTAGAGCAGGAGCTTTTGGAAAGAGGTTTCAATCAGCAAACCCTTCGCAAAATGAATGATATTAAACATCAATTGTTAAAACTGGATAAAGCAGCTTTTCAACAGGGAGAAGATGAAAAACGACAGGCAAGAACCAATGAAATGGAATATCAGAATACGCTTAACAAGCAATTATTAAATGCCAGGGAATATTTTAATAATGTAGAAATTTTAAACAGGCAGTCTCTACCTTTGCGACCTGTTTACCAACAGAAGGTACAGAACTATTTCAACAGGACGAATGATTGAGTTTATTTCAGAAATTGATTTCAATTTAAAAAATGAGAAGGAAATTTCTAATTGGATAGAATCTGTAATCAAAGCAGAGGGGTTTCTTTTGGGCGAAATAACCTATGTTTTTTGTGATGACAAGTATTTACTTTCCCTTAATGAGGAATATTTAAATCACGACACACTCACCGACATTATTAGTTTTGATTATTGTGTGGGCAAACAAATACACGGGGAAATTTATATTTCTGTAGAAAGGGTTCAGGACAACGCCTCTGATTATAACGTTTCATTTGAAAACGAACTATTGCGGGTTCTTATCCATGGGGTGCTTCATTTTTTAGGATATTTGGATAAATCAGAAGAAGACCGATTACAGATGCGGGAAAAGGAAAATGTATATATTGCTCTTTTTGAGGCTAATAACACCCCATCTCTTTGATAATCAATCACATAACTTTAACAATTCTTAAAGTCTGATATTCTGCCAATTACAGTATATTTGCACGCTTTAAGAAGCGTATTGTTCCACGTGGAACATTTTTTAATTTTAGAAAGTAAAATGATGTTTGAAAATATATATGATGTTATTGTTGTAGGGGGTGGACATGCGGGTTCAGAGGCCGCCGCCGCTGCCGCCAATATGGGCTCTAAAACCCTTTTGGTGACAATGAATCTACAGAATATTGCACAAATGTCCTGCAATCCTGCCATGGGCGGAATTGCAAAAGGGCAAATTGTGCGGGAGATTGATGCAATAGGTGGTTATAGTGGAATTGTTTCTGACAGGACCGCTATCCAATTTAAGATGCTCAATAAATCCAAGGGTCCCGCTATGTGGAGTCCGCGGGTGCAAAGTGATCGTATGCGTTTTGCGGAAGAATGGCGCATGCTCTTGGAGCAAACAAAAAATCTCGACTTCTATCAGGAAATGGTATCGGGGCTAGTGGTAGAAAATCATAAAATTGTAGGGATTAAAACTTCCCTCGGGATTGTAATAAAAGGAAAAACGGTTATTCTTACAAACGGAACTTTTTTAAACGGATTAATTCATATAGGCGAAAAGCAATTTGGAGGTGGTCGCGCAGGCGAAAGAGCTTCCACGGGCATTACAGAAGATTTGGTTAAATTAGGTTTTGAGTCAGGCAGGATGAAAACAGGAACTCCTCCCAGAGTGGATGGACGCTCTTTGGATTTTTCAAAAATGGAAGACCAGCCCGGTGACGAAAAACCGGATAAGTTTTCATTCACAAACCTTACAAAGCCTTTGACTAAACAGCGCTCTTGTTATATGACCTATACAAGTCTGGAGGTTCATGATTTGTTAAGGGAAGGTTTTGACCGTTCACCTATGTTCAACGGAAGAATCCAAAGTATTGGGCCGAGATATTGCCCATCAATTGAGGATAAAATTAACCGGTTTGCAGATAAAGAAAGACATCAGCTTTTCATAGAGCCGGAAGGCTGGCATACCGTTGAATTTTATGTAAACGGATTTTCTACTTCCTTACCCGAAGATGTACAGTTTAAAGCGATGCGTTCTGTAGCGGGTTTTGAAAACGTGAAGTTTTTTAGACCGGGGTATGCCATAGAATATGATTATTTTCC
>JBGTDF010000328.1:0-8852 GCA_041748455.1 Planktosalinus sp. | reverse complement strand
CCTGAAATGACGCTCTTGTATAATATCTTTATTTCCGGTTGCAGTACAAACAATATCTGCATTGGCAACAACTGTCTCCAGTTTTTTAACTTCAAAACCGTCCATAGCTGCCTGTAAAGCACAGATTGGGTCGATTTCAGTAACGGTTACTATAGAACCTGCACCCTTAAACGATGCAGCAGTACCTTTACCCACATCACCATAACCACAAACTACAACACGTTTTCCGGCGAGCATAGTGTCTGTTGCGCGACGCACAGCATCTACAGCACTCTCTTTACAGCCGTATTTGTTGTCAAATTTAGACTTGGTAACACTATCATTTACATTGATAGCAGGCATAGGAAGTGTTCCATTTTTTACACGCTCATATAAACGGTGCACACCTGTAGTGGTTTCTTCGGAAAGTCCTTTGATTCCGGAGGCCAGTTCAGGATATTTATCTAAAACCATATTGGTTAAATCACCACCGTCATCTAAAATCATATTTAACGGTTTGCGGTCTTCGCCAAAGAATAACGTTTGCTCTATACACCAGTTAAATTCTTCCTCATTCATTCCTTTCCAGGCATAAACAGAAACTCCTGAATCTGCAATTGCAGCAGCAGCCTGATCTTGTGTAGAAAAAATATTACAAGAACTCCAGGTCACTTCAGCGCCCAGTGCTGTTAATGTTTCAATTAAAACGGCTGTTTGAATGGTCATATGCAGACATCCTGCAATACGCGCTCCTTTTAATGGTTGCTCATTTTTATACTCTTCCCTGAGGGACATTAAACCCGGCATTTCAGATTCTGCCAACTCAATTTCTTTTCTCCCCCAAGCGGCCAGGGAAATATCTTTAACTTTATACGCCGTGAAAGGCACTGTTTTCGTACTCATAGTATTATATTTGTATTTAGCAATTTTTTTGGAATACAAAAATACATAATATCTAATAAATCTTATGCCTCTTTTCAAAACAATAACAGTAAATGCCACTACTAAAGTCCTAATCTGGAAGATTGAGGAGTCTTATGAAGAACTGTGTAATGGAATCACACTGACCTCTAACTGTAAAAATCGTGTCGATGGAATGCTTTCTGATTTGCACAGGCGGGGTTTTATGAGCGTAAGACATCTTTTAGCGGTGGAAGGATATACAGATAGCGATTTGTATTATGACGAGAAAGGAAAGCCTCACTTAAGGGACGGAAAATGCATTTCCATAACCCATTCCTATATCTTTTCTGGTATTATTATAAGTGATTCTGAAGTTGGTATTGACATCGAAAAACAACGCGATAAGATTTTAAAAATCGCCAATAAATTTACACCACTTAAGGAGTATCGAACCCTAGCAAATGATGAGGCAGTTATAAGAAAACTTACTATTGTCTGGGGTGCAAAAGAATCTTTGTATAAATTATATGCCCATAAAGGGGTTAGTTTCCTGCATCATATAGATATTAAAGACTTCCCGTTTGAAGCCGGGGAATCTACAGGCGATGTCATTTTTAACGGAACAATCAGCACCTATAAAGTACATTTCTTTGAATTTGAAGGTTTTACTTGTGTTTATGCTTTATTGATGTCCCCTCCAAAATTTCTGTAAAGCCTGCCTGAAAATGACTTCTATATACAAAAACATACTAAAAGACATTGCAATTAAGAAACCTCTTTTAGCAGTATTGATAGATCCTGAAAAATTTGAAATAAAAAATACATTTGAATTTTTAAAAACCCTTCCGCAGCAGGTTACCCATTTATTTGTGGGGGGAAGCACCTCTGAAACCGGAAAAATGGGAGAAGTGGTAAGCACTCTCAAAATACATAGTCAACTTCCAGTTGTTTTATTTCCGGGAGATGCAAATCAGATATCCCCGGATGCAGATGCCCTTTTGTTTTTATGTTTACTTTCAGGCAGAAACCCGGAATATTTAATCGAACAGCAAATAAAAGCTGTTCCCCAATTAAAGGGCAGCACATTAGAGATTATTCCCACAGGATACATTCTCATTGACGGTGGCAAGGAAAGTGCCGTGGAACAGGTGAGTAAAACAAAACCCATCTTACAGTCCAATGTAGAAACAATTACTGATACCGCTTTGGCGGGGCAATATTTAGGAAAAAAACTCATTTACTTAGAAGCAGGAAGCGGTGCATTAAAGAGGGTGAATAACAAAATAATAGCTGAAGTAAAACAAGCCATTCAAATCCCGCTTATTGTTGGCGGTGGAATCACTTCTGCTGCAGAATTAAGAGAAGTTTTTGAATGTGGGGCAGATATGGTAGTTATAGGCACGGCTTTTGAAACACATAAGTTTGAAAATTAATTTAGTATGACCAAAACAGTCCTTTTTATTTTGACTTTTCTTGTTTCCCATTCTTTTATTGGGCAAAACATTCGTTTTATGGATAAGGATTCCAAAGAGCCCGTGTCTTTTGCGACTATTTCTTTCGGTAATGGTTTAGGGAGTTTTGCAAATGCAGAGGGGGTTTTCAACTTTGATAAAAAAAGATATAAGGATGTAGATTCCCTTTTTGTATCCTCTATGGGGTATAAAGACTTGTATTTGGCAACAGAAAATCTTTTATCTGAATATAGCATGATCCTGGAAATTGATCAATTACAGGAAGTGGTTATTACTTCTGAAAAACGGGGAAAATTTAAAACAAGGGAGATCAAACCTGTTCCGCACTCTGACTATTTTTCATCATGGTTACCCACTGTGGAAAGTGAAGTGGCGGTTTTATTTCAAAGAATGGATGGGCAGTCCACAAAATTAGCAACCTTGTTGCTTCCTATAAATGTGGAAGAATCTGTAGCTGGAAAAACATCCAATACCAGAGCTTTTTCCACCATGGTAAGGGCAAAGTTTTATGAAAATGAAAATGGATTACCGGGGAAGGAAATAAATTATGGCAATGTGGTATTTATAATCAATCAAAATGATAAAAAGCCTGTATTTGAAGTAGATTTGGGGGACAGAAATATATTTGTGCCCCTGAATGGATTGTTTGTTTCGATTCAGGTTTTGGGAACCACAGATGCAGAGGGGAATCTTTTGCAAATAAAGAAATACAATGAAGTAAAAACCCCGCGTGGAATTCAAAAAATATCGGTCACTTTTAGACCGTTATTGCCTTTTACAAATACCATAGCAGGCGAGAAGACTTTTGTGCGGCGCATATTTTTTAATGACCGAAAATGGCAAACTTTCAATTTAAACTATAATCCCAATTCTGAATTACTGGTAAAGGGATATAACAATTATGGAATGGGGGCAAAACTCCATGTCTATGAAGAATAAACAATATAAATAATGGATATTTCAGTAGAACTAACACTTTCACCACTTCAGGACACTTATGAGCAACCCATCATCGACTTTATAAAAAAACTGAGGGATTCCGATTTAACTGTTCTCGAAAATCCTTTAAGTACACAGGTTTATGGCGATTATGATGTAGTAATGAAAATGCTGAATACTGAAATTAAAACAGCACTCGAGGCTGTGGAAAGGGGCGTGCTCTACATCAAGATTGTAAAATCAAACCGCAGCGACTATGTCCCTCATTTTTAATTGGTTGTTTGGGCAATATGGGGAATACCCTACATTTCACATTGTTTTAGAAATTATCGCAGTGGTATTTGGCTTGCTTTCGGTGCTGTTTGCCAAAAAGGATAATATTCTGGTTTTCCCCACAGGTATTATAAGCACATTGATTTTTGTCTATTTGCTGTTTCAGTGGGAACTCCTTGGAGATATGCTCATCAACGGGTATTATTTTATCATGAGCATTTTTGGATGGTATATCTGGACCCGAAAAGTAGATCAAATCCATTTGACCCCAATTACTTATACCTCAAAAAAAGAAAAAATACAATCTGTTATTCTGTTTATTGCCACACTTGTTTTTGTCTATTTTGTGTATCAAATGTTTGACAAATGGAATGACTGGGTAGCGATTGTAGATACCTTTACAACCGCTATATTTTTTGTAGGGATGTGGCTTATGGCCAAAAAGAAAATTGAAAACTGGCTTTTTTGGATTGCCGGGGATATTATTTCTGTACCCTTATATTTGTACAAAGGTTATACCTTTACCTCCTTGCAATATCTAATTTTTACAATCATAGCAATTTACGGCTATCTGGAATGGAGAAAAATAATAAACAACCCAAAACTTCAGGCAAAGACCTCTTAAAAGTTGTCTTTTTCGGACCCGAATCTACCGGAAAAACAACCTTGTCACAAGATCTTGCTATACATTTTAATACTAGTTGGGCCCCTGAGTTTATGCGGGAGTATCTTCAGAAAAAATGGGATGTTTCCAAAGAGGTTTGTCAAAAGGAAGATTTGATTCCCATCGCTCAGGGACAAATCAAAAATGAGGCTTTCGCCGAAAAAAACGCAGATAAAGTAGTATTTTATGACACCAATCTGTTACAACTTAAAGTCTATTCAGAAGTCTATTACAACGGTTATTGTCCTCCCGAAATTGAAAAAGAAGCATTACATAGAACTTATGATATTTATTTTTTATTATATATTGACATCCCGTGGGAAGCAGATGATTTAAGAGACAAACCCGATGACCGGGAAGCGATGTTTCAGCAATTTGAAAGTGAACTTAAAGAAAACAATATATCCTATATTACTTTAGAAGGAGACTATTCAAAACGACTGGAAACCGCAAAAGAAATAGTAGAAAATGCATTAAACCATCCTAATGAAGTTTAGTAAAAAAGATAAAGAACAAATCAAAGCACATGGGCTCACAGAGGAAAAGGTGCTTCAAGATTTACAACAGTTTGAAAATGGAATTCCGTTTACGCAGCTCATAAGTGCCGCGACACATAACAATGGGATTCTCACATTTTCAAAACAACAACAAGATACACTGGTTGCTTTTTATGAAGAACATCAAAACACTAATTCCATAGTAAAATTTGTACCGGCATCAGGTGCCGCCACCAGAATGTTTGAACATTTACACCATTTTGTGGATACGTATAATCCTGACGAACAAAAGCTCAATATTTATCTCAAGGAAAATGACACCCAAATGCTGGAAGCTTTTTTAAAAGGCTTACCACATTTCGCGTTTATAAAAGCTCTTCGTAAAAAAATCAGAAAACTATATCCTGAATACAAGTTTTACACCAAAGGAAAACGCACCCATTTATTGGTCAAAACGCTTTTGGAAGAAGAAGGATTGAATTACAGTAATTTGCCGAAAGGACTTATTCCTTTTCACCATTATAATAAAAACACGGCAACTGCCTTTGAAGAGCAATTATTGGAAGCAGGTCACTATGCCTTAAGTCAGAATCAATCCTATTTGCACTTTACGTTTTCAGAACAATTTGTCGATGATTTCAAAAGGGAATTCATAGAGGTAAAAAACCGAGTGGAACGAAAAGCAAAATGCAATTTCAACATTTCTTATTCCTTCCAAAAATCAAGTACTGATACTATTGCAGTTACTTTAAACAACAAACCTTTCAGGGATGCCGAAAAGAATTTCCATTTCCGGCCGGCGGGTCACGGTGCGTTGATTGAAAACCTCAATGACATCGATACCGACCTGATTTTTATCAAAAATATCGATAATGTAGTCATTGAAAAGCAGGTGGAAGAAGTCGCCCGGCATAAAAAAATCCTTGCCGGAAAACTTTTGGAAGTTCAATCCAAAACTTTTAAGTTCTTAAAGAGCATAGATAAAAATTCGGAGGATAGTAGTCTTTTAAAAGATGTCCGAGGTTTTATGGCATCTGAACTTAACATCAAAAACCTACCGGAAAGCCTTGAGGCTGCTAAAGATATATTAAACAGGCCCATACGTGTTTGCGGTATGGTGCAAAATACCGGCGCTCCCGGTGGCGGTCCTTTTTGGATTAAAAATATTGAAGGCAGTATTTCCCTTCAAATTGTGGAACTCTCCCAGGTGGACACCTCAGACACACATCAAATGAACATCGTCAGGGAGGCTACCCATTTCAATCCGGTGGATTTGGTTTGCGGACTTAAAAACTATATTGGTGAAAAGTTTGATTTGACCGAATATGTAAATGCCGAGTCCGGGTTTATATCCCAAAAAAGCCATCAGGGAAAGAAAATCAAAGCTCTGGAACTTCCCGGTCTTTGGAACGGTGCCATGGCACACTGGAACACTATTTTTGTGGAAGTACCACTGCACACCTTTAATCCGGTCAAAACGGTGAATGATTTGTTGAAGGAGAGTCATCAAAACAGCTAAGCATTTTTTACTAACTTACTTTTAGGTTTTTAAGAGAAACAATATTAAAAAATCATACTATGAAAAAAAATAGAACTTTAATAGGCCTTCCATCAGTATTAATATCTTTGTTGTTTTTAGTTCACGGAATATATTTCTATTGCTTACAACAAAAATATCATCTTCTTTGGCAGTTTCCAATTACTTTAAAAACTAGCTTAAGTATTTGGATTGTTGCACTGCTTCTTTTATTAGCAGGAGTTTTAAATTTATTTAAAATTAGACACTCACAATTTTTATATGCTTTATTTGGTATTTCAGTCATTATAGAAGTCTTTGTTCAAATAATTTATTATGGCACTATTTCAATATTTATAGATTATTTCTTGATACTACCTTTATTCTTGGGAATTTTTTCTTTAATGATAGTAACTTCTGAAAAATGGAAAAAAAGATTGGGGTGGGAGAAATCAATTAGCTTAAAAATATGGTTTATTTACATAATAATTGCCTTTTTAATCTCAGGACTTCCCAGATTAATCTTGGATTATCCAGTTATGTAGTCTATAGCAGATAATTTGGAATACTGGCATCAAAAATTTATACTTTCGTTTTATGAATCCCGAAATCCTTCTCACAGAACTTCAATTCAAAGCCACCCGCAGCAGTGGTGCGGGAGGACAACATGTTAATAAAGTAGCTTCTCAAATGGAGTTGAGTTTTGATATCCCAAATTCTGCCGGGTTGAGCGAAACGGAAAAAGAGAGACTTCTGGAAAAATTAAAATCCCGTCTCACTAAAGAAGGCATTCTGCAATTAAGCTGCAGCGAAAGCAGAAGTCAGCATAAAAATAAAACCCTGGTAATAGAACGGTTTTTAGATTTAATAAAAACCAATCTGCGTGTGCAGAAACCAAGAAAGAAAACCAAACCCGGAAAAGGAGCCATTGAAAAGCGGCTTACTTCAAAAAAGAACATCGCCTTAAAAAAAGCCCATAGAAAACCACCAAAAATTGATTAATAACTACTAACTTTGTCTTATCTCAAAGGGGTGCTAATTTAGTAGTAAGTTAAAATACCATTAACCATTAACCAATTACTAAAAAGGCTGAGATTATACCCAATGAACCTGGGCAGGTAATGCTGCCAAGGGACACAGACAATAAACTTGTCTGAAAACGTATATTATACCCCTAAGAAATCGCTCGAGAGATTTCTTAGGGGTATTTATTTAAACATATCATTAATTGCTAACTAAAGAATAATCGCCCCTTTTATTCGTAATCCTCCTTGTTTCCAATAAAGGAAAAGGGAATAAAAATTTTACGAATGAAAACTTTTTTTCTTAAAACTACAGCCTTATTATTAGCTGCCACAGCATTTGCACAAACTGAACAAGATACCATATTAAGACCCGAAACTTTAGACGAGGTCTTAGTGCGAGCGGTGCGTGTGGATGCAGATTCGCCTATAACCCATTCTAATCTGGACAAAGAAGCGCTTGAAAAACGCAACCTAGGTCAGGACATTCCCATTTTATTAAATTATTTACCATCCGTTGTCAGTACTTCTGATGCAGGAGCCGGAGTAGGATATACTTACATTCGCGTTCGCGGAAGTGATGCTTCCCGGGTAAATGTAACCTTAAACGGCATACCTTTCAACGACTCAGAAAGTCAGGGATCTTTTTGGGTAAACCTGCCTGATTTTGTGTCTTCGGTAGAAAATTTACAGCTGCAACGAGGTGTAGGTACTTCCACCAATGGCTCCGGAGCTTTTGGGGCAAGTTTAAATTTACTCACAGATGCCGTTTCCAAAGAAGCTTTTGGAGAGATTTCCAATTCCTTCGGAAGTTTTAATACGCGCAGGCATAATGTAAAATTCGGTACTGGATTGCTGCGGGATAAAATGGAGATTTCCGGAAGGCTTTCCTCCATACAATCTGATGGTTACATTGATAGGGCAACTTCAGACCTTAAATCTTATTTTTTACAGGCTTCTTATGTCGATGGCAATACCTTGATCAAAGCCATTACTTTTGGGGGACACGAAGTGACCTATCAAGCCTGGAACGGGATAGATGCGGAAACTTTGGAAAACGACCGCACATTTAATCCGTCAGGCATTTACACAGATGCTAACGGAAACCTGCGTTTTTATGACAACGAAGTCGATGACTACAAACAAGATCATTACCAATTGCACTGGAACCAGCGTTTTAATAACAACTGGAGCACTAATTTAGGGTTAAACTACACCTACGGAAGAGGCTTTTTTGAGCAGTACCGGGAAGAGGATCCCTTTGGGGATTACGGGTTCACGCCTATTGAAATCGGGGACGAAATCATTGATGAGACAGACCTCATAAGACGCCGCTGGCTGGACAATGACTATTATGTAGTAAATGCCAATATAAATTACAAAAAGGATGTGCTTGATGTTACTTCAGGGGCTTTCTTCAGTCATTACAAAGGGGATCATTTTGGGGAAGTAATCTGGGCGCAATTTGCCGGGGGTTCAGAAATCAGGGACCGGTATTATTTTAGCGATGCCACAAAGAATGAGTTTACGTTATTTTCAAAAGCGACGTATAGAATCAACGACCAATGGCAGGTGTATGGCGATTTG
>JBGTDF010000327.1:0-2311 GCA_041748455.1 Planktosalinus sp. | reverse complement strand
GAATGTCACTTATTCCTGCCTTTTCGAGTTTTACTATTGCTTTGGCTTCGGTCATCGGAAATTGCTGCAAAGCCTTGTTTACATAGCTATAGGCTGAATCGATGTTATTAAAAAAAAAGGCAGGTTCGAAATATAGCTTAGAAAGGACATACCAAGCGCCCGGGTTCAGTGAGTCTTTTTTCAAAGATTTGTTTAAATGAATTTCGAGTTTTTCATATTGGCCCTTTTCGAGCATTCGTAGCGCTTTTCTACCATCGGCCATGGCAGACAAAACCGTAGCCAAGCTCAGCAGAAAGCAAATAAGAACAGGCAAAAACCTTGATTTTATCATTGAGTGTATAAAATTGAGATTGAGATAATCACCAATGCACGAAAATACACAAGCCAAGCGGATATATAAAACCGTGAAAAGCTTTTAAGAAAGTAAAAATAATACATACATTTGCACTCCTTTTCAAAAGGTGGCCGTTGATTCACTTAAAGATGAATTTAAAAGTCAAATAAGATCGAACGGATAGTGGAAAATAAACACACCGGTTTCGGGATGTAGCGCAGTCCGGTAGCGTACTTGCATGGGGTGCAAGGGGTCGCAGGTTCAAATCCTGTCATCCCGACATGGTAGGTTCATCTACCAACAAAAACCCGCAAATTTCACTAATTTGCGGGTTTTTTATTTTTAGACCATCAAAGAAAAGCATACAATTTATTCACCGAGCTTTGTTTTCAATGGAGTTCATGAAACTTCGTTTTCAGTAAAAATGAGAACTAAACGGTGACCTAAATTATTTACTACATTTAGGTCACCAGAAACGATGTAAATATCTGATATACAGGTATATACAAATGATGTTTTTTGGTTCTTTTTCACTCGTCAGTCGATTAATGCCATAAAGTTTTATTATGAAAAAGTATTGGGTGGTCAACGCAAATTTTATTTTATAGAAAGGCCAAAGAAAGAAAAAGCCCTGCCAACGGTATGTAGTGAGGAAGAGATTGGCGCAATCTTAAAAGCAACAAAAAATCTGAAACATAAGGCTATACTTATGACCATATTCGGCGGGTTTACGGGTAGGCGAATTGACGAGGTTAAAAATCAAGGACATTGACTCAGACCGGATGCAGATAAGAGTGGAACAATCCAAGGGCAAGAAAGACAGATATACATTGCTATCTCAAAAGGCATTAACTATACTGAGAGACTATATTAAAAAATACAGACCGGTTTTTTGGCTTTTTGAGGTTCAAGGAAGCACAGCTGTCAAGCCCATTCCATATTCTGCGAGAAGTATTCAAAATATATTGAAAGAAGCCGCGGCAGAAGCGAAAGTAAAAAAAACCATAAGCGTACATACGCTTAGGCATTCGTTTGCTACACATTTGCTAGAAAATGGCACAGATTTGCGCTACATCCAAAGCCTTTTAGGGCATGACAGTCCAAAAACCACGCAAGTTTATGCCCATGTAACTACCAAAGGATTTGATCAAATCAAAAGCCCATTGGATGGATTGGATATTTGACAATATACCGCTAAGTTTATGAGGCAACTATTAAGATATGAATATAATTAACAATTTGCACCCAGCTACGACAGCTAAAGCAAAAATATCCGCAAGTTTTTGTGAAACTTGCGGTTAGCGACTCGTTATGCCCTATGCAGAAAAAAAATCGTACCTTAGTGTAAAACAGCAGCTGAATGTCAAATCTTTATATAATTTCGGGATGCAATGGAGCAGGAAAAACAACTGCTTCCTATAACATACTTCCTGAAATACTTAATTGTAAGGAATTTGTAAATGCGGACGAAATAGCCAAAGGACTTTCCCCTTTCCAGCCGGAAAAAGTTTCTTTAGAGGCCGGAAGGATAATGTTGGAAAGGATTGAAGATTTATTGAGAACTAAAGCTAATTTTGCTTTCGAGACAACTTAATCTACCAGAAGTTACGTTAACACTGTAAAACGGGTAAAAGAAAGCGGATATGAGGTGACCTTGTTGTATTTTTGGCTGAACTCTCAGGAACTTGCAATAGAAAGGGTAAAAGAACGGGTTAGAGAGGGAGGACATAATATTCCTGAGCAAGTTATAAGGAGAAGGTATAACAAAGGGATTAAAAATCTGATTAACCTGTTTATTCCTGTAGTGGACAACTGGCTGATTATAGATAATTCAGAGAATCCATTCCTAACAGTAGCGGAAGGTTTAAAAGGAGAGAATAAGATAATTCATGATAAGAATATTTGGAACAGAATAATTGAAATTTCAAATGAACAATAAAGAAATAAGAGAAAAAATAATTTCAGGACTGGCATTAA
>JBGTDF010000326.1:0-5468 GCA_041748455.1 Planktosalinus sp. | reverse complement strand
AAAATAGCAGCTATTGCAGAAACAGGAATTACAATAGAAAAATCCAAAGCAAATACTACGCTGGTGGGATGCGCCGTTAGCTTTATAGTATCAGGAATGATGCCACCTGTCAGGAAAGGCATAATCATACTTAATTCTACAATAAACAATAATGATGAGATTAAAAGCAAATAAATACTTACTAATTTTACCGGCGTTTTTTTAGAAAACCTCTCCGCAATGTTACTGATACCGTAAATTGATAATTGTAGAATAAGGGAAATTACTGACATTGAAACCAGTAGCGTATAAATAAGAAAAAATATATTGAAGGCAGCACCAAAAAGATAAAATGCGAAATTATAAAACACATAGCCCAGTAATCCCATCCTAACCATGAACCACCGCTGTGAGCCTTTTTGTGATAAGTAAATTGAAATAATTAAAAGCGGTACAACTACAAAGAAAGTTATCCTGTCATTTGTATACCATGCTAATTTTACAAATGTATTATCATTGTAAAGGTTTTTTATCCATATTCCTCCTGCTGATGCAATGGCCGAAAACAAAGTGACAATTAAGGAAAGTATACATGTGAATGAGTTGTTTTTCATGATTTTTCACTCATTAAATAGCCGCCAATTCCTGTCAGCCATAGCATAATTGGATAAGCGACCCATCTTTCCGTACCACCAATACCGATAAAAGAAACTAAAGAAGCAGAAGCAAACACTGCCATAGAAAAAGTAAGCAAAGCGATAGAGCCAAACAAAATAGAGATGTATTTAAAAGGCAGTGTAACTATTTTATAAGAAGCAATTGCACAAAACCCTCCGGATAAAAAAGTGAGCATGGAAGCCATGCCATGATAAAGTCTTACATTACCGGGGAAGATTCCTACACCGACCAATCCAAAACCAAACAACATAACAGGAATAGTGAACAGGAATTTTTTAAAATATTTATGTTGATAAAATGACGCCACTAAAATCATAATACCTGCAAGCAACATGATGGTATTAAAAATAGTTGAAGACGGTTCAAAACTTACACTATTAGGCTGTCGTGTAGCACCTAAGTCACTTATCTCATTTTTAAAAGTGGTATAACCCGCTGGATAAAATGCTTCGGCAGTGATGATACCCATTAATACGATTGCACCTGCCAGAAAAAACAAAAGACCGGAAAGTTTTAATTTATTCATGATTTTATTAAGATTGGTTTCTTTTCAGACTAATTACTATATTATTTATAGTCAGTCACATTGTACTCAATACTTTTCAAAGTAAATTTTCCATAGACAAATTCCCCGTCGGGATAATGCCAAATAGTTTCGCCGTATTTCCAAATATTCCTTCCGTTCATTTGTGTGTAGTCTTTTACCGGTGTTGAAAAACGATATTGCTTCATATCGGTGACTGCATACCTGTCATCAGAAGTAAAATTTATTAGTTGCCCCTGCTCATTAAAATAAAGTACAGCACTTATTTTATCTACGCCATTTGTAAAAGTTGCTTTGGCAGATAAACTGTCTATTGGCGTCCATTCAATTCTTTTGTCTATCATACTGGCCGGGGCCATCAGACACATGTCGTTAAAAACTGTTACTGTTTCGGCTTTGTTCATTATGTTGCCTTTTATATTGACCACATTAAATAAACCGAGCAGTTTTATTTGCATAGATGCATTTTCATTTTGGTAACAATGATAACCAGGCACCGGAAGGCCATATATTTTTGCCTTCATAAAAAACAACCTTGTTGGGTCATCAAAAAAATTATATTGTGCAGATTTAAATTTGAAGAAATCTTTTCCCTTATCCCTCATCTCCCCGTCAAACTCAATTTTCATATTTTTTACCTTGGGTTTATTAACTGCCCCGGTATAACGAATGTATTTTTGAACTGGGTTAGGTAGCGTGGCAATATCTGCCTCTGATAATAAATCATTGTTGGTAAAATTAGTTTTGGCAAGATGTCTTTTTATATCTGCTTCATACTCCATCTCAAAATGATAAGTTGCATAAGATGCAATGGCAACAAAAAGAATAATAATATTTAAAATAGTTCCAAACTTTGCATCCTTCCAAACGTTTATGATGAGGATTTGAGAAATAATCACAGCAATTATTGCGATATAGGGCCAACTTTCTTTTTTCAATAAGAATAGAAGAACTGCAACTATAAATAGAATAGCAGTAATAAGCCAAAGTACACCTACAGGTTTCGAGATGTATTTTGTTAATTGGGTAATGTTTCCATAGTTATACGCTTTTGCAAAACCCATAAAATGTATAAGGCCATGTATAAGCATTATGAAAGCGAAAAAATATTTTAGCATAATTTATTTTTTTAGATTCTCAAATATTCCTTAGTCAGGTTCTCAAGAACCGGTCAACAGAACGTCTTAATGTTACAGGGTTTGGATAATCTTTTAAATAACCGGCACGAAGAATAAACTGCACCGGTTCATTTATGCCAATTGATTGATTTAATATTTGATTGGTAGATGCTTCTTCAATTATTTGTGTCATAGGATGAATAGCAATATTTTTATCCCTTATTTTTAACCAAAGTCTTTGTAATCTTCTACCTGTTTCCAACAATGTTGTTAACGAACTATCTTTACTTGTAATTAATAACCAGCCTGCGGATTGAGAAACTTGCTTTACCACTTTGTCTATACTTTGTTCTCTGAAACTTTTTTTCATGACATCTTCTTTATCATAAAAATTGCGTAAATACCAGCCCGGTATCCCATCTATTTCCATTCCCGCCAATGTTAAACCGTCCATATGTTGGGCAGCATCTTTGCTTGAAAATCGAATCCAGTTAGCTAATTCACTTTGGGCCGCATCACGGTATGCCTGTATCCTGTTGGCTTCAATGGTTTGTTCATTAAGCCATAAATGTTCTTTTGAAGTATTTGGCAGGTAATGTATGAAATCAGTTTCTTTATTAATTAAATAAGCAAGATCTTCCTTTGTAAAAACATCCCTTAAATAATTTGATCTTACTGTTCTGCGTTGTTTTATTTTATCAATAGGATACTTTATTGCGATGATATTTTTATTGAGTCTAATACCAATAATATTTTCATCCTGATTGCTTGTTGCTAATATGCTGTACTCATAATTGTAGCCCAGGTCGCTGGCTGCATATTCCAGGTTTTGTAAAAATGCTCCGATGGAAAGAATGGTTTCCCGTTGTGTGGAATCGACGCCTGGAAGCCAACGGTTTTTATCATTTCCAATTATCCAATGATAAGGTTCAACATATTTTATAAACCACGGTTGTGTATTATGCCCACTTGGGGCAAGCGATGCTAAATATAGAATTGCCCTTTCATCAGGTTTTAATGAAATAGTAATTGGGTCAATTTGCTTAATATTTGCTCTTACTAAATTATTTTTATCACTCAGCAGATAATAAGTTACACCTCCGATTACAATAGAACCACTGGCAATTGCTATAAATTTTCTTCTGTTCATCATCTGCAATTTCGTCAGTTCATCTAAAGGTAGGCCTAATAAATTCGGCATATTTTATATTATATAAGCAAAGAGTTATACAATTCGCACTTATTTTCAAATCCGTGGGATAAAATGTTATTTGTTTCAGTGGGGTTGATGTGTGCAGCCTGTCTTTTGGGGTGGTGGGTGGCCTTTGGTGTTGAGTATTGTTATTTGCCGATGTATTTATTTGAAGGCGATAAGAATTCCGTCCGCTGGGGTGAGTGGGCTGTGCATTGGCACAAGGCAGTCTCTTTTGCAAGGTTGGCTTTTGTGTGTCGGCTTTGTGTGCCTTGCAAATGTGCCTGACTTGGTGCGTTGGGTCGAGTCGGCAAAGTCTTAGATGCTTGAATGTCTGCAGGATGTCGTTTAGGGTTACTTACAACACCAATATAGCCGAAATAATTACACTTTGATGGCGTCTATTATTCAATAAGGCACCATAGCTACCTCTTTATTAAAACCTCGGGGAAAATCTAAATTTAGTACTTTTCTTTAAAATGAGAATAACAATTTTGGGGTTAGTGGTCCTATTCTTAATATTTAAATGAAATACATTGAATTACTTATCGGGCAAATACCAGCGGACTTAATGCCCTATTTGCCATTAGAATGCAGCGGATTGTCCCAGCTTGCGGGGCGGACAAGCGAAATGAAAAGAAAAATAGGGCATTGTGTCCAAGATGAGTAATGAAGCTCATTGCCCGATGGAGTAAAACGGAATTGAGTGGCAATGTGCTGGAATGGGATGGTGGTAAAACAACTTCTTACTATGAAATTTTAGACAAGTAAGCAGTTCTAATCAGGAGGAGCTCCTTATGGTTGCCTCAAAGTGTATGAATTTTGTATCCTTTCTTTCGCATTTTTAAAATAAAATCAATAACTCCTTTACTGTCTAGACCTTAGTCTACATAGTCACCAAGGCAATAGATTTTGTCGCTTTTTTTATGCTTATTTTTTCAAGAATAAGTTTCTTGAAGGTTTTGCAACAACCGTGGATATCACCTATGATAAAAACCCTTGCCTTTAAAACAATTTACTTTTATCGATGGTGAATTCATATTCGGTTTTACTTATTCTGATAGTATTACGACCAATAAGCGGAGTTTTATTTACAACTTTATTTCCATTTACATAAGTTCCTGTGCTGTCAAGGTCATACAACCAAACATCATCTTTGAAATTTATTATTACACAATGTCTGCGACTGATGGCAGTTCCATTAGGAACTTTTACATCATTTACATCATAACTTTCTCTACCAAATTTTATAATTGCTTTTTGTGTTTCAGCTTCTTTAAATGCTTCTGAGTTGCCATCGGTGCAATAGAGTGTTGATGGACTATACTTATTAAACCGATAATCCATAAAAAGCAATTTGGATTTTAGGGTAGGTTCTTTTTTATAATTATGGCTTAAATCAGTTTCGAGTATTACACCGTAATTGTAATTTAAAAAATGATTTTCTGATTTGTCGGCTTTTAAAACTGTATTCGGAAAAACAGTTTTTCCCATATGGTGCATTGCTGAACAGACATAGTAATTGTTGGCAAAACATTTATTCGTGGGTTCTACATCCAATAATATTCTTGCCACGTCCATGGCAGGTTCATACCGATTGGTTTCGAAATAACATTGAAGCAACAAATTGTAAGCTTCATAATCTGATGGATTACGATGTAAATGGTCTGAAAGTAATGAAATGGCTGTAGGATAATTTTTAAGCTCTAAGTTTATCCAGCCAAGTTCTTTTTGAACATCTAATCTTGGATTCCATTTTAAGGCTTTTTCATAGTAAGTTTTTGATAACTCTATTTGCTGTGCCATCAAATGATACTTGCCTTTTTGCAGCAATATATTCACATTAGGTTTTAATGTTTTCTCTGCATATTCAAGAACGGAATAAGCACTTTGCCATTTTTTCTTTTGTAAAAGGCGTTCTGCCTTTTCTGCCAAATCACCTGCTTGAATCACTTCT
>JBGTDF010000325.1:0-3852 GCA_041748455.1 Planktosalinus sp. | reverse complement strand
GACCTGGCGTGAAAACCGAATCGAAATAGAAGTCACCATTATAACCAATGGGAATAACGAAGAAGAAGTACAAAAGAGGCTGGATGAAATTAATGTGGAATTCTCAGACAGTAAATCGTTGGTGACTGCAAAAACCGTTTTTGAAAAACGCCGAAGCAACTGGACATTCTGGGGCTCCAAAGACAGCAATGTCAATATGAAAATCAATTATCTTATAAAAATGCCCATCAAAAACAGTGTGGATCTAAGCAATAATTATGGGGCAATTAGCTTGAATAAACTGGAAGGAAACAGTAAAATTTCCTGTGATTATGGTAAATTAATACTTGGTGAATTGCTTGGGGATACTAATGATTTACGTTTTGACTACACAAACAATTCCACGATTTCGGTGCTGAATAATGGCATCATTCACGCAGATTATTCCGGGTTTGTGGTAGATAAAGCTACGCGCGTTACCCTTAATGGTGATTACACTAAGTCTGAGTTTACCGAAGTGGAAAACCTGAATTTTGATTGTGATTATGGAAAAGTTACCGTGGGAAAAGCAAACGAAATAGTAGGAAAAGGAAGTTATGTTTCCAAGGACATTGGTACTATCTTTAAAAAAATAGACCTTAAAACCAGCTATGGAAAAATCAATATCAGCCGCATTGCAAAAGGAACCAGTAGTGTGATTATCAACAGTAATTACACCTCCATAAACCTAGGTTTTGATGCAGAAACGAGATTTGATTTCAGCGCAAATCTTTCCTATGCCAATTTGAAAGGAAAAGAGTTGTTGAATTTCACCGTGCAGAATGAACAGGGCACCAGAAAAGAATATGTGGGTTCTTACGGATCCAAAAATTCAGGAAACCAAATTACCATTAACTCTGGATATGGTGGTGTTTCCATTTCCAAAAATTAAAATAATAAATTCACGTCCAATGAATAATAACTACATCACTCTATTTATCATCTAATCAACAAAAAACGAACACCCATGAAAAATTTACAAAACTTCAGCATTTTTACTTTACTTCTACTCACTTTTAGCGTACACGCACAATGGGGCAGTAATACAATAAAAGGCAATGGCAATGTGGTTACACAAACCATTAAAACTTCAGACTATGACGCTGTAAGTGTTGGCGGTATTTACCATGTCACCCTTGTTGCCGGTCAGGAAGGTAGTATAACCATAAAGGGGGAAGAAAACCTTTTGGAAAATACAATAATAGAAGTTAATAACAACACTTTGGAAATTAAAACCGAAAGAAATACAAACCTGAATCCAAGTTCCGGAAAGCGAATTGAAGTTACAGTCCCTGTCAAGGAAATTTCTGCGGTAAGCTTGGCCGGGTCCGGAAAAATAGTAACCCAGAACCTGGACCTTAAAAGCCAAGATATGCAGGTTTCCCTAGCAGGTTCAGGAGATATTAAACTAACTGTACAAACAACAGATTTAGAAGCAAAATTAGCCGGCTCCGGTGATATAGAATTAATGGGAAAAGCATCTAACCTTAAAGGAAGTGTTGCAGGTTCAGGGGACATCAATTTAGAAGATTTGATTACCAAAAAAGCCGATGTTGCTGTAGCAGGTTCCGGAAATATTAAGGTGCATTCTACAGAGGAACTAAAAGCAAGGATTTCCGGCTCAGGAAATATTGTTTACAAGGGAAATCCAACGGTAAGGGATACCAAAACAGCAGGTTCCGGTAAAATTAAATCAGACTAAGCTTTGTATTTTGCAATTAAAAAAGCCGTCCCAATTGCATTGGGACGGCTTTTTATATACCTGATTAATTTTTATAATACAAATTGAAATTCCCCTTCGGTAATAGTGTGCATTACCTCTCCATCTTCCAATTCTGAAGCTTCAAAACTAAAAGTAAATCGCAGTAAAGTTTCACTATTTTCAAGAATAATCAATACCCCGGTTTGGGATGTAAAAGTTATTTCACTATTAAAATATCCGGCACTGTAATCGCCTGAAAAGGTCAAGTCATATGTGCCCGGCTCTGTGTCTTCCGGAAAAGAAATTACCAAACTTTCATTTGTTACCGTATTTGAACCTTGCACAGTAACAATCCCTGCTGTTAAAATAGTCAGGTCATCTGCCTCAAAGTCCACACCGTCGATTTTTGCAATTAAGAAATCTTCCAGAGGTGGTAAGGTAGTACTTCCATCAGTTACAAGGACAATGTTTATAAATTCCCCATTTGAAATTGTAACAGAATCAAAAGTGGGATTGCCATTCTCATCTAAGATAGGCAGTCCGTTATTGTCTAACAAAGGTCGTAAGGCAACAAACGAAAAGGTGCCTGATATCACATTGTTTTCCGCATCATAGTTGGTTACCACAAGCTGGCCTGAGCCACCCGGATTATCGGTTGAAAATGCTTCAGGTGCCACGTTGATGCCAAAGGTTGCAACACCTTCATTTCCTGTTAAATTATAGGATCCGGGACCAACGCCCTGTACAGTCATAACAATTTTATCACCATTTGATTTTATGCCGGTTATTGAAGTAACACTGTTTTGGGTAACCGCATACATGGTATCTGCCACAAATTCCAGTCCGTCCACTTCCGCTGTGAAAGATGCTTCCGTAATATCGGGGATATCAGAAACAAACTCCCCTTCCAGAGGTTCATTATCACAAGAGGTAAACACGAGGGCAAAAAAACTAAATAACGCAAATGCGTAAGAGTAAGTCAATTTCATAGGTATTAGACTAAGTTAATTATCAGTATCTGGGCAAACTTAAGTAAAAAAATTTATTTAATAGATATAACGTTGCTATCTCTTTTTTGGTACCCGAAGCAATAAAACAATCCCAACAAAGAAAAAAACCACTAAAAATAAGATGGAATTTCGCATGCTTCCTGTTATCTGGTCTATAAAGCCATAGATAAGCATCCCTATAACAATCCCTATTTTTTCGGTAACATCATAAAAGCTAAAATAAGAGGTCGTGTCTTTTGTCTGCGGAAGGAATTTAGAATAGGTTGACCTTGATAACGACTGAATACCGCCCATAACCAATCCCACAAAAGCAGCTATTATATAAAACTGGATAGGCAACACAATAAAATAGGCAACAATACAAATCCCTAACCAGATACTGTTAATTACAACTAATGTAGGGATGTTTCCAAATTTAGATGACGCCCTCGCAGTAAGTTCTGCCCCTAAAACCGCTACCAACTGGATTATCAAAATACTAACAATAAGACCTAATGTTTTTTCGGAAGAATCTCCCCAGGCAATTTCCTGTTCACCAAAATAAGTAGCAACCAGCATTACGGTTTGTACTGCCATGCTATACACAAAAAAGGCGCTCAAATACCTTTTTAACTGTAGGTTCCCCAGAAGGGATTTTTGTACTTTTTGTAATTCCCTGAAGCCATTGAATAATACATTTCTGGTTACTTTGTTTCCTGTTTTGTTTCCTTTGGGTAAAAAATAAAAGGAATACTGACTGAACCCTATCCACCAGATTCCCACGGTAACAAAAGAGATTTTCATCGCAAGCATGCTTGCCTCTCCCCCTTCCCCGAGACCAAATAATGCCGGTTGCATCACCATGGCCAAGTTAAAAAGCAATAAAATAACACTCCCTATGTATCCCAGGGAATATCCCCTTGCGCTGAGTTTATCCTGCTGTTCCGTAAAAGCGATATCGGGCAGATAAGAATTATAAAAAACGAGACTTCCCCAAAAGCCAATCAAAGCCAAGAAATAACACAATAAACTAAAATATATGTTTGCCAAATCAAACCAGTACAACCCAATACAGGATAATGCGCCCAGATAGCAAAAGAATTTCATGTAGTTTTTCTTGTTCCCTACATAATCTGCCATCCC
>JBGTDF010000324.1:0-9812 GCA_041748455.1 Planktosalinus sp. | reverse complement strand
GCCTGGCCAAAACTAAGATGATTGGACTCAATATCTTTTAATACGGATAACTTAAATGATTCAGAGTAACGTAGTGTTTGTTTAATATGTTTCATAGTTTATAGATTTATAAACTGTCAACCTATATCAGGACATAACACTCTGCACTGAAAACTGAACACTGAACACTAATACTTTGCACTCACTAATCTCTTAATTCACTTCCGGTAAGAAGCTGTGTTCCTTTGCATAGTAAAGCATTTGCTCCTCAAAGGTTTCCGGCCAGGTCATTTCAAATTTAGTGATGTTCCCATCCTCATCCGTTACCGGACTTATCACCGGATTCACAAAACCACTGTAGGCAGCGTCCGTAAATTGCTCATTTCTATTTAATATTTCGCGGTGCAGGTCCTGATCGATTTTCTTTCCGTAAGTGGTCACTATCGCTTCGGCAGCAGCAAAATCCCCTTCAGACTTGATGCGTTGCAGTTCGCGTAGCAACTCCCCAAAAATAACACGCAATTTCTGGTAGTCATTTATTTTGTAATAGGTTTTACCGTCGTGCACCATTTTAGAAATCACGTCTTCTTCCTTGCCACGCTCATAGGCCATCGTACTCACATATTTGCGGTTCATCATATGGTCTTGCTCCACATCTTTGCCTAGTTCGACACGAATCAACTGCGTCATCAGACCGTTGCGGATGTAGTTATCATAGGCTGCTTTTCCGGTTTCTTCCCAGTTATCGGTGATGCCCAGTTCCTGGATTTTAGGATCCATAATGTAGTACAATGCCACCAGGTCTGCCCTGCCCTCTTCCATAGTGGAGGCATATTGCTTAAGGGTTTCTTTAGGTTGCCCAACACCCGGATTGATTTGCCCGGACGCATGACCTACCACTTCGTGCAGCGACGTGTGCAGTTTACTGGCCAATTGACCATATTTTTCTGCCCTTGCCACTTCTTCCTCATCGTGTGCAAATTCCTGCAAACGGCCTTTCCCGCCGGCATTGGCATAAGCATCGATAATATTCCCCAGGGAAACCGATTTGGAGCCGTGTTGCTGGCGGATCCAATTGTTATTTGGAAGGTTAACCCCAATTGGCGTACTTGGCGATGCGTCCCCGGCTTCCCCGGCAACATTTACCGTGTTGTAGCTGATACCAACCACATTACTTTTTTTGTGCTCATCCATCAAAGGCGAGTTGTCTTCAAACCATTGCGCTTGCGCGGAAAGCACAGACATTTGTTTGGACATATCAAAATCTTTTATCTGAACAATACTTTCAAACGAACCCCTGTAGCCTTTCGGGTCCTGGTATACTTCTATAAAACCCTGTATCCAGTCGATATTCCCTTCGGTGGAAGTTACCCATGCGATGGCATATTCGTCCCAGGTTTCCAGGTTTCCGGTAGTGTAGTAGTCAATCAGCAAGCCCAAAGATTTTACCTGTGCCTCGTTTTCTGCTACCCCTTTGGCCTTTTCGAGCCAGTAAATCATCCTTTCGATAGCCGCACCATACATACCGTCTTTTTTCCAGACACGCTCCACGAGCTTGCCGTTTTCTTTAACGAGTTGCGAATTCAAGCCTGCTTCCACCGGACGGTCTCCCCTGCCCTTGTTGGTATCTTTGTAAAATGTCTCCAAATCTTTATCGGTAACATCGGGTCCATAAAAGTTGACTGCGGAAGATGCAATGTTGTCCCCGCCCTTCGTCCTGTCCACTTTTCTGGCATCGGCATCATTGAATAGTACCTCCAATGCTTCCCCTTCCAACTTTGTGGAAGTTGCCTGCAATAACGAAGTTAAATAGTCTTTGGAAAAACCGGTAGGCAGTTTATCGTTGGAATAATGGTGGTGGATGCCGTTGGAAAACCAAACCCTTTTCAGGTAGATTTCAAAATTCTTCCATTCTTCGGTTTCCTTATCCCCGTCATAGTTGCTGTAAATGTTCTCGAGAGCTTTCCTGATTTTAAGGTTGTGGCGGTAGTTCTGGTCCCACATGATATCCCTTCCGGCAAGACCGGCCTGGGTCAAATAGTAAACCAGTTCTTGTTCTTTTAAGGTCAGGTTTTCCCAACCGGGCACCTGATAGCGAAGTACCTGCAGGTCAGCAAACTGATCTACTTTATAGGCAAAAGCAGTTTCTTCCGCAGTATTAACTTCTGTGGTGGTTTCTTTTTCTTTGGCGCAGCTTGTAAAAATAAGCATTGCAGCAGCAAGAAATGGCATTAGTTGTAATTTCATAAAATGGTTTTTTGATTTTAGACAAATGTAGCAAAAATTGAATTGCAATAATTAGTATCTTAGCCTGACCAATTCCATAAACCAAAACCAATGAAAATCCTAAAATACCTTTTCTTTTTAATCCTTATTCTCATCATAGGGGTTGCCGTTTACTTTGGCACCCAGGACGGTAATTTTGCAGTTTCGGAAAGCCGTATTATCGATGCACCGGTAGAGGTGGTTTACCAACATATAAATGATTATAAAAACTGGGAAGCTTGGGGTTCATGGATGGAAGAAGAGAGCTTACGCATCAATTATCCGGAAAACACCGTTGGCGAAGGCGCTTCCTATTCCTGGAAAAGTGACGACGGAAAAGGTGCCATGCAAACCATTTCCGAAATCCCAAACGCTTCGCTGAAACAAAAAATAGTTTTCAACGGCACGCTGGAGGATGAAGGATATCCTGTGGAATGGAAACTGGAACCCGTTGAAAATGGCACAAAAACAAAGGTAACCTGGTCGATGAACGGCAAACTGGGGCTGATGGAAAAGATATATTTTTCCACTCAGAAGGAAACGCTGGAAGAAGGTGTGAGCACTATGTATGCTACAAGTTTAGATAATCTGAATACGGTTTTACTGGAACAAATGGAAGTATATACTGTTACCGTAGACGGCATCACAGGGTATAGCGGCGGGTATTATTTATACAACACTACGGCAGCAAAACAAACAGAGATTGGGGATAAAATCCCTCCTATGTTTTCCCAAATCCTGAATTTTATGGAAAGTAACGAAATTCGCGTAAGCGGAAGTCCGTTTGTGGCCTATATCGATTGGGACGAAAGTGCCAATACCGCAATTTTCACAGCCGGTATCCCAACAAGGGACCGTGTGATTCTTCCTGACGGAAGTCCCGTAATAAGTGGTTTTATGGAACAAACCCCGGCGCTAAAAACAACACTGAAAGGAAATTATACCTACTTGATGAAAGCCTGGGAAACCGCCGAGAGTTATATCGCACAAAACAATATTATCAAAGACGAAACCAAAAGTCCGTTTGAGGTATATACCGTTAGTTTTCCGGATGAAAAAAACCCGGCCAACTGGGTAACGGAAATTTACATTCCCATTATGACCGAAAGGGAGTTTGATGGGGATTTGTGATTTGTTGATTTGTAAATTCGTTACTTCGTAAATTCGTTGATTCGTTGATTCGCGAAGAGAATAAAAAATCAGGACAGTAATTTCTATATTTAATTTTTAAATGAAACATATTCTATTGGTTTTCATTGGAGGTGGTATAGGCAGTGTTTTGCGCTATGTCATCAGCCTCCAACTCAACAAAACGAGCATCAGCAATTTGCCGCTGGGTACCTTACTGGTCAATGTTGTGGGCAGTTTGCTTATAGGTATTTTTCTGGGACTTGCCTTAAAGAATACGGTATTGAACACCAATCAAGCATTATTTTTAACCGCAGGCTTTTGTGGCGGATTCACTACGTTTTCGGCCTTTGCCTTTGAAAACCAGGTGCTTTTAAAAAGCGGCGACTATATGACTTTTGCCGTATATACCATTGCCAGTATTACCCTTGCCATTCTTGCTGTGTTTTTGGGGCTTTGGATGGTGAAGGGGGCTTAGAGTTATGAGTTATGAGTTTTCATTTTTCTAATCACGTCTTACGTCCAAAAGAAGTGGTCAGTGGCAGTGATCAGTGGTCAGTTTTGAATACGGAATATTAAAGTTAGAAGGTAGAAGTTAGAAATGGAAAATCTTTTGACCGAGGACGGATGACCGATGTGAATAGACCTTAATATTTCTTAATACCTTAATGTTTTAAAAAAAGTGTAATTAAATTAATGTTTAAAAACGGTCAACTCTAATCAGGGAAGTTCATTATGAGTGATGAGTTACTTCCTAGTTAGTTATTGGAGAAGTGAGTATTAAGAATGTACGGATAATTAGCAACAAAGTTTTAAGTTTATTCAAATAAAAAACCCGCTTCCTCCTTAAGAGAAAACGGGTTATCATTTATCATCTAAATAAATTATTTTTTGCCTTTCAGCTTTTTGATGCCATACCAGGCACCGGCGGCGATGCCAAGACCAATGAACCCATCAATGGGTGCGGCAGGTACTTCATCATCCACATCATCGTCAAAGGTGATTTGCGCTTCAGCGGTTTGCAGGCTTAATGCCATAAAACACAGCGTAAAAACTAGCAGTACTTTTTGTATGGGGTATATATGTAATTTTCTCATGAGGTTTCTTTTTTACTGGTTTATTAATTTGGTGGTAAAACGACTGCCGTCTTTAGCAGTAAGTGTTACGGTAAATACTCCTGCGGGTAATTGCGGCACTGCCACTGACAGCCTACCGTTTGCAGGTACTTGCGGTGTTTCGGTAACAAGCAATTGACCAAGCATAGAATACACCTCCACGGTAACGTTTTGTCCTTCCAGGCCACGGGTGGCGATGAAGAAGTTCTCGTTTTGCACCGGATTTGGATACAACACAAAGCCGTTACCAAACACATTATTATTGGTTCCTAAAATTTCCTCTCCGAAAACAATTTCAAAACGGTCGTTGGCACTGCTGTTTGGGTTGCCCGCGTCGATGCTGAAGGCATAGATGCCGGTTTCGTCATTGGCTAAAAGCACTTCTTCGCCGGTAAAAATATCCCTTAAGTAAGCAGTTACCCCTTCTATGGAACTCACTTCTGCCTCAAACACATAGTCTGTGGTGCGGTACTGGTTGGTGAACAAAGGAAGTACTTCCCCTACTTGTGGGGTAAACCTACTTTCGATACTCCATAGACGGTCATCATTAAAGCTCGCCAGGTTTTCATCCTGGTTAAAGAATTTAGGCGCGTCCATAGAAGTTAAGGTATTTGTATTGTCTTCCCCAAACTTAAATCGCAGACCGTCTGAAGGTGTGCTTCCTGCGGTGAACGCATCTGCGTTATACAAACGAAGGTCGATTTTGCTTTGCACATTGAATACAGCTGTAAGTGGTGCAGCCACATTTTTATGGGATTCGATAAACTGAAGGCTTGCAGGACCGTCTGCCAAAGTGTTTACAAAAGCGGCCTGACCGGGTTGTAAAAATTGATTCGCCTGAGAACCGGAGGGATTTGTTCCTTCAGGTAAATCCACAACCACATAAGCCCCTCGTGTTCCAAGATTAGGATCCCAGATTAAATAAGAGGAAGGGTTCACATTGGCGGAAGCTGCGATTACTAAATTCATATCCACTGCTGCGGGATATGGGTTTCCGAAGAAATTAAACTCGTTCTCCACGGCACTTAAATTAGTTGCGCTAAAGGATCCTGTGTGCAGGGTTCCTGTGGTGCGCAGGGTTGTATTGGTTGGTGGTGCGTTGTTTGACGTCACATCCACACTGCGGTCGCCACGAACAAGTATACGGTAAGGGGTTCCTGCAGCGATGGTGTTCACATCGGTATTGGTAACTGCTTCCCAGGCCTGTGCCGTATTGTTTAACATAAATAAAGAAGGATTACCGGATGGCGTTGCGTCAAAACCATTTGCCCCGGTAGTGGAACCTGTGATATGCGTACCATATTCCGGGTTGGGGTTGTTTGTAGCATTTATTGCACCTTCCTGCCAGTTGGCGTTGATGGTCCCTGAGGTAGTCACGGCAGAAGACAAGAAACGGAATGCGCGACGTGCCGGGATGAATCTTTCTATAGTTACTTCTCCCGAACCGGTGATGCTACCGGTGAATGTATCCAGTTGTGCGGTATCGGTAATCGAAGTGCTTTTGAAAACTATAGCACCGTCGTTATAAATATTCCCATTAATTGTTAATACATCTTCGACGTCTAAGGAAGCATCAGATAAAACATACAGATTATTCATCTCCATACTTTGATCAAACATTGCAATACCATTTATAATCAGAATATCATCAGTCTCAGTAGATTCACCAACAGGACTTTCAGGTGTCCATACTCCATCTTGATAGGTATAGTCTGCAATTATAAATTTATATAATTGTAGTTCCTGTTGACCGGCATTTCCATAAGCTGCAAAACGTGGAGCTCCTGAGTTGTATGATAACTGCCTTATTGAGGTTTCTACATTATTCACAGTAAATTTACCATCCATATAAGTAAATGTCCATCGGGTCCTATCTGCAACAGTCTCTTCTGCAGAAGCAGCATTTCCACTTATCCATCCTACATATCTTTCAATTACTTCATTATATATTGTTCTACCACTACCATTAATTCCAATTTGCCATACATTAGCTGTAGAAGGATTTACGACAATTTCATTACTGACAATGGCATCATCAGAAATATAAAAACCTGTTTCAGGAGTTCCATCACGATTACTTGTCATAATAAATTCACTGGTTTCGTTTAGAATAACATAATATCCATCCGTTAATTCTGAAACAGAAGAAATTTTCTTGAATACACCATTACCATTATACTGATCAATAAACGGAGTTACATTTCCTTCAAGGCCAACTGAAATGGGTGCTGCGCTACCACCTTCTATATCAGCATCGCCAGTATAATTATTTTCTGAAAGACCTGCAACCAATCTTACATAAATGGTTGTGTTGCTTCCATCATATGCAGAGAGTAGTAAAGAACCTGAAAAGTTCACATTGTCAGCAGATATTTCAAACTGTGCCGGAACAGTGATGTTCACATTGGAACCGTCTAAGGCCTCACCACTTAACACAAAATTTTGTGCTGCTGAAGGGCCGTTACCAAACATATAATTTAGATTGGTAAGTGTTGTAGGTGTTGCAATAAGTGTTGGTATAGGAGCTGGCTCTACCTCTCCAGCCAGTGCTACAGTTACAGGATCTGCACCACCACCGCTGATGGTGATGTCCTCTGAATATTCATCTATACCAAGTCCCGCTTTTAAACGTACATAAATGATGGTAGTTGCACCATCATAACTTGTAAAATTTAATGAATCAAAAAAATCAGTATTATCAACAGAGATTTCAAAATCATTTAAAGCCGGTAAAACCAAATCCACGTCACTCCCATCCAGATTGACTCCTGAAAGTTCAAAGGATTGAGATGGTGAAGGTCCATTGCCTTCTATATAATCTAAATCACTTAATGTTGATGGTGTTACAGATAAAAGGGGCTCTGTAATGATGCCAAGCGTAAAAGAAAAGTTGTCAATCATTATACGTTCCGTGCTACCTAAAGCCGCAACCTTTACCACAAAATCACCTGCAGCTACCGTAACAGGAGTTGGGAATGTAAAAGAAAATGTTTTCCAGTTACTAGAATTATCTAGATATGCATTGTTAATTATAACTCCCGTTGAAGTATAACTTACTCCTCCATTAATACTGTATTCTATAGAAAAATTTGGAGAAGGAGAACCATCCCATCGTCTTACTGCAAAACCAAAAGTTTCAAGAGTATTGGCTTGGTTGTATGTTGCTCTCCAATTTACACTGGCATTATCTTGAAGTCTCCAAGAATAAGTGCCCAAAGCACCAGGAAAACCGTCTTGTACTGCTGTAGTATTTCTTAATGCTGGACCACCTGTAAATGTCCAATTTTCATCAACATAAGTATGGTTTGACGCATAAGATCCAATTGCTGCTGATCCGGCTGTCCATTTCGCTACATCATCAAAATTAATAACAACGGTCTGCCCCCACCCATCAGAACTAAATCCAAGGCAAAGCAGTGTAAGTAAAAAAGTAAATAAGGGTAATCGTAATCTTGTTTTCATACGTAAAATTTAGGGTTCAACTTTTTTTTGAAGGGCAAATATGGCTCAATTTTTTTATAGATTACATTACCAAAACGTTATAAAAAGGTGAACTGTAGGACTTTTCGATGAAAGGTGGGATTTGAACGGTGAAGTGGAGATTGCGGGTTTTCGTTGATTTGTTACTTAGATGATTTGTTACTTGGTTGATTTGTTAATGCTGTAGATACTATTGATTTTATTGGTGCTGTTGATTTATTACTTCCAGCCTCCTACCTACGGTATGTAAATCGGCGGGCAGGCGTACAATCGTTGATTTAGAATTTGGTGCTTTGTGATTTGTTGCTTCACAACCTCTCCTTTTGTCACCCCGAACAAATGTGAGGGGTCTCATCGGAGTGAGCACACAATACTGAGCCGCAAGAGTGAGCAGTGGTGTGTGAGTAACAATAACTGAACAACAGGATGGGATCTCTCCTTCGTCGAGATAGCAAATGGGAAGTGTCTAGATGACAAAAAGCGGTTACATATTAATGATCAGCAGATTTGTAACTGTTCTTTATTTGCCTTTTGCATTAATGATTTTAAAACCTTTGCGGATAGCTTTGGAATGCTTTGAATTTTGCAATTAGAATAACTAAAGCCTTGAACTTTTAAGCTTGAAAAGTTGAATGTTACTTTGTACTTCCATTGCTTATATTTAAATTGCTCTATATAGTGGAAAGAAATTCAAATTATTAAAATCTTCTTCTGTGGCATCAGGTTTATTTAGGAAGTTTTCTTTTACTTTTTTAGAAAGATTATCATAAACTTGTTTATTATGAATAAATTGCCCTGTACAATAATCTATAACATCATTTGGGAAGAAGGATTTTTTGTAATTATATATGCCATCTTCGGTTCCATATCCACCTCCGAGCACAAAATATTTAATAGAATTATCCCGAGCCCAATTTATTAATACATATTTGAGAAAATCATTTGGTCTTTTTTTGAAGGCATCTTCAAGAGTCCCCCCAAGAAAAGAAAATATTGCTGTATCACTTCTCAGTGCCATTTCTACAGAAATTACTTTTCCCTGATCTAAAATAAAACAGAAAACACAAAGCTCCCCACGGGAATTTACAAATGATCTGAAGTTTTCAAATGAAAAATAGTATTTGTCTGCTGCATTGTTCCTCTTCATTGTATCTACATATATGCTATAGAATATTTCTAATTTTTCTTTTGAAAGTTTATTACCTTCAATTACTTCAAAGTCTAAATCTTCCCTTTTAGCTCTCTTTACATTCTTTCTAACTTTGTTGTCAAAATTTGCCCATTGTGTTTCATAATCCACTATCTCACCTCTAATGTTTTTCATTAATGGTATTACCCCTTCCTCAAAAACAGTGTAATTTGTATCCAAAGAAAAGCGAATAAATGAAGAAACCAGATTTTCATCAAAATAGATTTTTATATCCTGCCAGGCATTTTTTACTACACTAATTTTAGTGCCGGTATTATATATAAGACCGGAATAACCATATGGGGATACAAAATCTTTATAATCTGTATTATCTATGGTTTTCAAATAACCGGGCAATAATACAACATTTCCTTCCTTCTCATATTTAATACATACCAAGTTTTCAAAACCTTCTGAAAAATTTTCAATAAATTCTAGACTGTCATATGGCCGTGCAGAGTTAAAACTCCTAATAATTTTTTTATAAAATGATCGATTTGATTCCTTATTTAAGTCCAATACCTCAATCATTCCTTAAATATTTTTTTAATAAATCTATCATGTCTTCGAAAAGGTTGGAATCCACTTCTTGATGGAGTGGCAGATTAGTGATATGTTTCGCTATAAAATGAGAATCCGGATAAGCATCTGGTGTT
>JBGTDF010000323.1:0-1977 GCA_041748455.1 Planktosalinus sp. | reverse complement strand
TTAATTCAATTGTTTCAAGCGGCGGTTATGATAATACCAATTTAAAAGGCTTACAGGTAGATATAATGACATATATCAGCCAAAATACTTCAAAAGATGGTCATTTTATGGGTGGCGCAGGTGTTGATTTACCAATTGCACCTCATTTATCATTGTCTATTGGGAACAATATTAATGAAGTGTACACATCCTTAACCACAAAAATTATTCAACAAAATGGTATTTTGGATAGGGTTGTGGTTGAAGACAATGGAAAAACCAAATTAACACGTAATTTATTATTTGATTATAAAACAGGAATGCCTATTGTTACCGAAGTAAGACCTGAAGTAACAAGCGAAGGACATACCATTTATCAATATGATTATCCTGCTTATTGGGCATACCCACGTATGGGAATGTCTTCTGACAACATCAATTTATTAAGAAAAAACATAGTAAATACTGCTTTGCCTTATGAAATTAATTCATCAGATGAGCCGTATTATATTCCAGGTGATGAATTATTGGTGACGGAAGTAACCGTAGCTGGTTTAAGTATAACAATTAATAGCCAAAATAAATATTGGGTTGTAAAAAATGAAACCTCCAGTGATTATAATTTAGTTGATATTGACGGTGATGTTTTTGTACCCAATACAGGTGCAGGAAAAATGTACCTATACAAAACCATAAAATCGGGTAATAAAAATTTAATGGGTGCTTTGATGCAAACCATCACTACTTTAGAAAGACATCCTGGCTTTACCTCTCCTTATACAAGTGCTTACGAGCATGAAAAAATTATCAACATCAGTGCTTTAGAATATTCTGACTCTGCTCAAATAAGAACTGGACAAGCAGATGCTGAAATTGGATTATGTGGTATTTATGCTACTAAAGAAATTAACCCTTATGTTTGGAATCGTTTAGGGCAATGGTATGCTTTAAATAGTTTTGTTTATGATAGTGTGCGAACTTATGCCACGGGCGATAGCCGTAAAGATGGTATTTTAACAGAATATATTCCTTTTTGGCGATTATCAGGAGGTGGCAATTGGGCACCAATATATTCTAGTGTTCACCCTAATTATTTGGCTTCAAATTTATTTCGAAACTGGCTAAAAACAGAACAAGTAACAATTATTGACCAATATGGCTATAATTTAGAGGTACAAGATGCTTTGGGCTTATATTCTGCTATTTACACAGGCTATAACCATTCACTTCAAACTGCCCAAGTGGTTAACGCTAGGTATGCAGAATCTGGTTTTGATGGTTTTGAAGATTATTTTTCTGATGGTGAAGGTGATCATACAAATCCTTTTTACGAAACCTATGGACCAAATTGTGTATTAAAACATTTTAGGGCATGCGACATAAGAACTTGGTCTTATATCACTACTGAAGAGGCTCATACTGGTAGGTATTCTTTAAAAGTTGATCCTAATTTTGCTAGTTTCCGAACTGTTTGTGGAACTGTTTGGAATGGTGTTGACGCTAGTCCGTCTAACCACACTATTCCTTACGAAGTAAATGATGCAGATTTAATCAATACACATAGATTAATCATTGGAAAAGAATATGTGCTTACCGTTTGGGTAAAAGAACAAGTAGCAAACAAAAATATTTTGAGCTATGAAAACAGCTATGTTGACGTATATGTAAATGGTTCTCCCCTTACACCTACCCATACTAAAAAATCAAATATCATTGATGGATGGCAAAGGGTAGAAGTTTTATTTACAGTTCCTTCTACGGCAAGTAATGGCGAATCTTTACATTATCGATTAGGAATTGATGGTAATACAATAGTTTATTTTGATGATTTACGTGTACAACCTTATGATAGTGAAATGGTTTCTTATGTGGTTGACCCTACTAATTTAAGAATGGTTGCCAAATTAGATTCTCGAAATTTTGCTACCATTTATCAATATGACGAAGAGGGTACCATGATTCGTGTGATTCAAGAAACAGAGCGTGGTAAATTCACCA